>NZ_CAWNXG010000018.1:0-98163 GCF_963878145.1 Photorhabdus sp. S10-54
ACTCAAAACGAAATGGCCGAGTGGGATGGGAAAGGCTGTGGCAAGGATGGTTCATGTTACAAACCATCCTTGAAGGTTATTTACTGTCCAAGTCTCTTGATCTATGAAATATGATCAAGAGACAGATCTGACAATGGGGCTTTCTGAGCTTTTGATGATTAATTACAACCAAGAAAGGCTATTATTGAGCAGATTGTGCTTGAGTAACAACCTCTTTAGTACCTTGAATTTCGATCTCTACACGACGATCTGGTGCCAGGCAGTTGATTAGGTTAGGTTTGCGAACCTTATCACAAGTAGAACCAGTGACTGGGTTTGCTTTACCGTGACCTTCCGCGCTGATGCTGCCGGCAGGGATACCTTTAGATACCAGATAGTCAACTACGCTTTGAGCGCGTTTCTGAGACAGTTTCTGATTGTAAACATCTTTACCGATACGGTCAGTGTAGCCTAAAACCAGTACTTTGCCCTGATTTGGGTCGATATTTGCTAACTCAGTATAGAGTTGATCCAGATTGTGCTTACCTTCGGCTTTCAGCTCAGAACTTGCAAATTCGAACAGCACATCAGAACGCAGGGTAAAACGTTTATTTTCAACAACGGGTGCTGGAGCTGGCGTTGGAGCAACAATCGGAGCTGGAGCAACAATCGGGGCTGCTGCTTCATCTTGGCCGAAGCGATAAGAAACACCTACGCTCAACAGACCGTTATCAGGACGTGCGCCTACTGAACCTGCATCTCCGACATTGTTAACCCACTGGTAATCCAGACGAGTAGCCCAGTCTTTAGTTATCGCATACTCAACGCCGATAGCTGCCAGTGGAGAAACACCGGTGTCGTGATTTTTCAGATGTCTGTTGGTTGCGCCGTAAGTTGCTTTGGAATCTGCCCGCCAAACCATACCACCCAGACGGGTATAGATATCCAAGTCATCCATAATTGGATAACTGAGTTTGGTTGCCAATTGGAAACCGTGAGCTTTGAAGGCACCATTATTGACGCTGCCTTTGTAAGACATACGACCTAACCAGTCATAACCTATTTCAAAACCTAGGTACGGATTGGCTTGATAACCTAAGAAAGCACCCGCACCCAGTTGGTTTTTGTGAGTAGGGCCATTACCGATTGCATTGGTATAATCGTTGCCGTAGAAATTTACGTCATGGTATTGGGACCAACCCAACTTACCACCGGTATACCAAGTGTTGTCTTTTGGAGCTGCTTGCGTTGCAGTTGTGAAAGCGGCCACTGTCACTGCTACCGCGATAGCTGTCTTTTTCATTTTAACGCCTCGTTATTATCATCACCCAATAGGCAAGTGGCTTTGGGAGCCTTTTTACTTACTGCCTACCCCATTAGGCTATTTCATTTGCCATCTTCGTAATAAAAGCAAACGCTGAGTTGGGCTCAAATTCTTCGGTACCCTTATTGTGTGTACGTTTTGAATTTTACGCATTTTCGTGTTCACTATTTATCCATAAGAATGGCCTGCACTAAATTTAATATCTACTAAGATAGGTTGTTGAGCCATATTGATTAAAAAACTCAGTTAGGAATACTGCACTATCATAAAACCGATAGACCAAACAATACCGCGGTACTAAGTGCAGTAACCTTTAATGGTGTAAAGTCTACAACGAAGTTAAAAAGTTACAAGTGCCCCTTGATTAATAGAGTAAAAAATTTAAAAGATAATGTATGATTTCAAAAAAACTTTACTATTCTTTACAACTAATCTTACCTTAATTAATTGATTTTAATTGTGATTAGTGGTTCTTGGTCTGAATTGGTTATTTTGTGTTATGAATATTGCAATAATTTCTAGCTTTGGTCAATGATAGTGAATGGAATGGATTTTTAGTAAATCTGATCGCGATTCAGCACGGTTAGTTTCTTTATTTGTATCTTGTGGGCGCATAATAAAGCCCAGTGCATTACCTTTTTGTGCCGCAGCCCGTAATCTTACGGTATCTTTTTCTGATAACTTTGGTAGCCAGCCAAGTACCACGCTGTAATTACCACTCGCCAATGCTCTTTCCATTGCCTCTACCGTTGTAATGGAGCTAATGCGATTTAATTGGATAACCTTATCTAAAGGTAATCCAGAGTTAATTAACCATTGGCGGCTCAGTTTTTTATGTGGACTAACCCATAGCAACCAGCGGGCTTCATTTCCTGATTGGCGTAACAACGGTAGTAATATACGATTAATGACCGCTTGGTTATCGCTATATTGGTTATCACTATAAATCAATTCACTCACTATGCCTTCTTTACCTTCTTTACCCGCTTTCACTACCCCATCTCTTTTGGCTGAATCATCTTGTACAGGTGAAGAGAGTGATAGCCGCTTTTTGGTTGACTGGTGTTTAGAAGGGTAAACCCAGGATGATTGAACGCCCATAATGAACCTCGCCACAATTAACTGTATTAATATACAGTATCTTCATGTCAGGCTAAGATCAAGTCTATTTTTTCAAAGAGCTTCGCAAATATTGATTGTAAATGGCTGTAAACTCATTTAACCATTGGCAGATAAAATTGGATTGCGTATGTTTTTAATTGCTTGTTCCTGTTATTTATTTTACTAGTAATTGGGACAAATCTATGGATAAGAGATTTATTTGCACAAAACTCATGGAGTGATCTGTATGTTTTTGTCTGAGGTACGTTTTACTCAACTCAAAAATGGTTTTTCTTCGTTTGGGGCATTGACAAGGAAGCCACAGTTTGGTGGTTACAGCCTGTTAGCTGATGGGATTATGTTCGCTATTATTGCTGATGGAGAATTATATTTAAGAGGAAATGGCCATGCTGAAGTATTATTTAAAGCCAGAGGAATGAAAAACTATATTTACTCGAAAAAAGGAGTGCCTGTAACTTTGCGTTATTATCAAGTTGTTGAGTCACTTTGGCAAGATCAAGAGTTGTTATCTCAATATGCGTATTTGGCTTATCATTACTCATTTATTGAAATGGCAGGTAAAAAGAAGATGCCAGAGCGTTTGAAGGATTTGCCTAATCTTGGAATGTCTTTGGAACGTCAGTTATGGAAAGTCGGAATATGTAAAGTTGAAGATTTGCGGTTGTTAGGTGCGAAAGCCAGTTATTTAAAACTGCATCAATATAAAAGAAATTCTAATGTTAGTTTATTACTTGCTTTGGCTGGTGCAATTGAAGGATGTCATTCAGCCGTTTTACCGGTACAGATCCGTAATGATTTATTACGCTGGCACAAAGAATTGGCTTGTTAGATCTTTATCGTGAACAGCTAAAGGAAGGGGCAGTCAACTGCCCCAGTATGTCAATCTGGTTATAATTGATTAATTCTTTTAATGATATTGGCGATTTTAGGTAGCAATTCTATTAATAAACTGATTTGTTGCAGTACCAGTTGTTCTTTACTATTTCTTTCTACCGGCGCTTGCTCAATTCTTTTCACTATGTTGACAGGTATTTGCTTAATTCTATCATCGTCTATTAATATCGATTTTAATGCTGTATCGACATAACAAACAGCATCATTAAGAATATCCAAAATAGCTTTATTATCCAATTTATCTCGATGTGCTCCCAGCGCAGAGATGTAACTTAGCATAGTGTGATTTAGGCACAATAGCCGGAATGCTTTTTCTTGAGAAGTCTGGTCACTTTTCGGCTCGGCAGACATGTTTGAAATAACGGATACCAGTTCTGCATCACTATTATGGGCATCACGGCGGGCAATTCGATAGGTCAATCCATTATCTTTTCCCTGATAATATTGAACTAAAATGGCATCAAGGTAGCGACAGTTGGTATTCATCGTCCGGTTTATCACTTGTGATAACTGGCGGAATTTCCAGTCTGGCCAAATGAAATTTACCGCTAACCAGGCGCTACCACAACCGATTAATGTATCAATAATTCTTGGTAGTGCGACTTCAAAGCCTTCACCTAACAAATTGAAGCATAATAATACCAGTAATGTGATAAACAGGGTTGCATGCGCATACTGGGTATTGCGGAAGGTGAAGAACAATACGCCAGAAATAACAATTAACACCAGTTGCCCCTCAATAGATGGCACAAAGTAAAGGATTGGCAAGCCGATCAATACGCCAGCAACAGTTCCTATGATTCTCAGTATCAAACGGCGGCGGGTAGCGCTGTAGTTGGGTTGGCAAACCAATAGACTGGTTAGTAAAATCCAATATCCATGTTGTAAATCTAGCAACTGGATCATGGTGTAACCACTACATAGCAGAACAGACATACGGATTGCATGACGGAACAGGGCTGATTGTGGGGTTAGGTGACGGTTGAGCCTTAAACAGATATCACGCCAGCCAGTCAACGTTTCGTCAGATAGTTGAGTCTCATCTTTTCTATCTCTGGAAAGATTGTATCGTCCAGAACTCATGCTTGCTAATTGTGCATCAATTGCGCGCAGGTTTTTCAGCAAGTTATATAAGGCGTTAATCTTGAGGTTGTGTTTCTGTTGTTTACTGAGTTGTTGTAGGGAACTTTCCAAATAGTTAAATGCACGTTCGACATGCGGATTGTGTTGGTATGGTTTGTGCCAAAGTATCGATTGAGCAATTTGTTCACATACACGGGCTTGCATAGAGAGAAGACGTTGAAAGCGAAACAGAATATCGCTGTAACGAAAAGTATGTAGTAAGCTCTGATATTGCACATGGGATGAACTTGCATGTTCGTGAATATCTTGTGCAACGAAGTAATAGTGCAGAGTGTGGTCGGTTCCTCGTTGGCTGCTATCGCCTTTCAGACGGGTCAGTAGGGAGGCTTTGGCTTGATTTAGCGTGTTAACTAAGACACTGTTGGCCATTGCCACATTAACGACGGATTGCTGGTATCCTTCTTCTATTATATCGGGATCAAACAGATTAGCTTTAGCATCAAGGTAAATTGCAAGTTGTTGGTAACAACGCGCTAGATTGTCTTGTAACGGACGGATGGGGAACAGCAAATGACCGGTTAGGGTTAGCAGGTTATACCAGATTGCACCTGTCAGCAGTAATAGAGGTTGTTGATACCATAGAGGGAAAATAGACGAACCAAGCATGGTATAAATCGCGATCAACAACGCACCAAATGCAATAGTGGCATAACGTTGTCCGAGGGCTCCCAGTAAGATAAAACTGCAAGTGGATAACGCCAGTCCAATGGTAAAAAGCCAAGGATAAGGGAACAGTAATTCAATAGAGGCTGAAGCGATAAAGAAAGAAATCAGCGTGATCACTAGGTTACGTAAACGGCCAGTCAGACGATCATCAAGATCAGCGAGTGCTGCGGCAACAACGCCCAAGGTCAATGAGATAGTTATTTTAGGCTCTTTATTCAGAAGCCAAGGCACTAGTGTTGTTCCAGCCAAGGCGATTAGGATACGGTTATAGTAGAGAAAATGACTGTTATAAAGAAAACGGCGCAGACCGGAGAAAACAGTTAGCACAAGATACCTCTGAGGTAATAATAACGGCCATAAATAACTATTATGATAAAAGGTTTATTGGTGATAAAAAACTCTTATAAGACATAATTCAACTATTTTTTAGATACGGCGCTCGATAATGGAACTTAAAGCAACACAAATTGGCCAACGCCTTGCTCAGCATCCTTATAATCGGGTGCGCTTGCTGAATGCAGGTATTGAAGTCAGTGGTGAAAAGCATCAATACCTGATCCCATTTAACCAGTTAACTAATATTCAGTGTAAACGGGGTATCATCTGGGGTGAGTTAGAGTTTGAACTATCCGATAGACAAACGGTTCGTCTTCATGGCACTGAATGGCAGCAAACTCAGCGTTTTTACCATTATCTGCTTAGTGAATGGCAGAAATGGAGCCAGGAAATGAGTGATATTAGTGCTAATGTACTGGCAACTCAGGTTAGTGAAATCAACAGCATTGACCAACAGAATCGCTGGCTTAAAAAAACGGATTTGTTCCATTTGCAACAGCGGATTCAGGCAGTGTTGCAGGCTTTACCATTGCCGTTACAACGTCTGGAACAATTTGATAGTTGCCGGGATGGGTATCAAACGTGTTTGCGCTGGCTTGAGAATGGTGAAAAGCTTGTTGAAAAGATGAACCTGCAATGGACAGAACGTATGTTGGAGCAGCATCGTGACTTTTTTCAGCGGGTAGAAACATCTCCGTTAAATCTTTCTCAGAGTTTGGCTGTTATTAATGGTGAAAATTCAGTTCTGGTTCTTGCTGGTGCGGGGAGTGGAAAAACATCTGTGTTAGTTGCGAGAGCGGGCTGGTTATTACTTCGCCAACAGGTAATTCCCGAACAGATATTGCTGTTGGTGTTTGATAATCAGGCTGTAAGTGAGGTGAATGAACGGATTCATACCCGTCTTGGTGTGAATGATATTAAAGTAAAAACGTTTCATGCTCTGGCGTTGCATATCATTCAGCAAGGAAATAATAAAGTACCAAAAATCAGCGAACTGGAAACTGACGAGCAAAAAAGAAGAGATTTTTTGGTTAAACACTGGCAACAACAATGCAGTGAGAAGAAAGCACAGGCCAAAGGTTGGCGGGAATATCTGACGGAAGAGTTGCAATGGGAAGTGCCGGAAGGTGAATTTTGGCATGATGAACAGCTTGCTAATCGCTTGTCAGACCGGCTTGAGCGTTGGTTGGGTTTGATGCGTATACATGGTGGTAGTCAGAAGGCGATGATAGAGCAAGCTCAGGAAGAGTATCTGAATCGGTTTCAAAAATGTATTCGCCTGATGGGGCCTTTATTAAAAGCATGGAAATCTGAATTAAAAACAGAAGGTGCTGTTGATTACTCAGGGTTAATCCATCAGGCCGTGAATATTCTGGATAAAGGGCGGTTTATCAGCCCTTGGAAGCATATTCTGGTCGATGAGTTTCAGGATATTTCACCATTAGGGGCCAAATTGCTCACTGCATTGCGAGCACAAAACAGCCAAAGCTGTCTGTTTGCAGTAGGGGATGATTGGCAAGCAATATATTGTTTCAATGGTGTGGAGCCGATGTTGACTACCGTATTTGCTGATTATTTTGGTAAAGATGCTGAATATGTATTGGATATCTCTTATCGATTTAATGAAAGGATTGGTGAAGTTGCTAATGCGTTTGTGCAGCAAAACCCAAATCAATTAAGGAAGCCATTAAATAGCTTGATTAAGGGTAATAAAAAATCAATTGTTATCCTGCCAGAAGATCAGCTTGAATCTTTATTGAATAAAATGAGTGGTTATATCACTGAGCAGGAAACGATTTTATTACTGGCACGTTATCACTATTTGAAACCTGAATTACTGAGAAAAGCAGGAACTCGCTGGCCTAAACTGAAAATAGAGTTTATGACTATCCATGCTTCCAAAGGGCGACAAGCGGATTATGTAATTATTCTTGGTTTGCATCAGGGGCAAGATGGTTTTCCTACACCAGCAAGGGAATCTGTGATGGAGCGGGTTTTATTGCCGCCGCCGGAAGATTTTCCGGATGCGGAGGAGCGTCGCCTTTTGTATGTTGCATTAACACGGGCGAAGAAGCAGGTGAGGTTGATGCAGAATAACAAGAATCCATCGGTGTTTGTGCGTCAATTAGAGCGGCTAAATGTGCCTGTTCAACGTAAACCTTGAGGTTTTGCTTTGGCTGAAATATTCAGGGCTATCATGGGATATCTTTGCTGGAGATCCTACTTTGTTTTTTCTTGGTATCTGACTTGGAGAAAGCACGTAGTTATAGGTATATACCCGTTATCTTTCAAGTTGCCTCTTTGTTGGCTGCACTCGCTCACCCCGGTCACATAGTTTGCTATGCTCCCGGAGATTCACTCCCTTGCCGTCGCGATGCATCTTGAAATCCATAGGGTATATATATGTTGTAAAGACTTATTTCAGACGGTCATTCAAATAGTGTTGATAATCAGGTATTTGAATATTTACTGATTCAGAAAACAGAGGGGAACCAACAATAAAATCCGCAGACGCCAGATTGGTTGCAACTGGGATATTCCATACTGTAGCAAGGCGCAGCAGTGCTTTTACATCAGGATCATGAGGCACGGAATTAAGTGGATCCCAGAAAAATATCAACACATCAATTTTCCCTTCTGAGATTAGAGAACCAATTTGTTGATCTCCCCCCATTGGGCCACTAAGCATATTGGTAACGGGTAATCCGGTTTTGTTCTGAATCAGATTACCGGTTGTGCCGGTAGCGTATAAATGATGTTTCTTGAGTAAATTCTTATGTTTTTTGGACCAGGTTAATAGCGAAGTTTTACAGTGGTCATGCGCAATAAGCGCTATATTTTTAGCGGTTGCCATTGTGCGGGTTGTCAATTCCATGAGGATACCTTAGTGATCATTATTATGTTTTCGAATGCAGTGAACTCAATTGATAACAATATTTATCATATACATTGTAATAAATAAACAAAGTAAAAATATCGAATTTAAGGAGGAGTAAATGAGTGACCGGAAAATTGCAGACATCTTAAAACGAGTAAAAACAATCGCTCTGGTCGGTGCGAGTGAAAAAACGACTCGTCCAAGTTATAAAGTTATGGCTTATTTACTGGAACAAGGTTATCAGGTGATTCCTGTCAGCCCGAAGCTTGCCGGACAAACACTGCTTGGGCAACGAGTGTATGCACAACTGGCAGATATTTCACAAGTTGTTGATATGGTTGATGTGTTCCGTAATGCTGAAGCTGCATATGACATTGCGCAAGAAGCTATAGATATCAAGGCAAACGTTCTTTGGTTGCAACTTGGTGTAATTAATGAGCAGGCAAAAGTGTTGGCAGAGGAAGCAGGTCTGGATGTTGTTATGGATCGTTGCCCAAAAATTGAAATTCCAAGATTAGGACTCGAAAAATAATATTTTTCAGCTTGTAGTTATTTGGTTTCTAATCAATGGATGAATGGAGCCTTGGCACTAATATCTAATGCAAACTTAAAGTGTTGGATGAGAAGCGGTGTCTGGGTTCCAAGAGTTCAAATCGTGTCTGAGTTGGATATTGAGTTTATTTTTCTAGACATCTTATAAAATCTACTTTCACAGTTATTACAATATGTTAAGGCAATTTTAATTGCTCTTATGGCTACTAAATTTTGCCAGAATCTACACTTTTATTGCTATAAGATATGGTGCTTTTGCTGTACCTCAGTTTTGACCCTTTTTTATCATCAAAAAATAATTTATTGATTTAAAAAGAAAATTAGATATCTCCTAAAAAAAGGGTTTTTTCATTTTTTATCACTATATTCTTTAACAGTCAGCAACTTAAGGTTAATATGTAACAGTGCACTGCCGTACAGGCAGCTTAGAAAATTCCATTTGCTTGTTGCGCATGTTGTGTGCTGTGCACTGCCGTACAGGCAGCTTAAAACACGATAACTGCCCTAGGTTGTTTAGGTATAAATGGAGGATTAATTGCGCAGCCTTGGGGCCAATAGCTGATTGCGGATGGATTCTGCTAGCTCATCGAGAGAAGGTTGCTCTGGATGTTCATCGGATGTTTCATAGGCTAATTGTGCTTCAGCCAAATAAGTATGTACAGGTTGACCATTGTCATCTTCCATCACAACGTGATACCAGGGAGCGGAACGCAGGGTAGCATTAGATGCAATGTCATCCTCTTGGGGTTGCTCCAGAGAGTATTCCACATCAATATCCACGATGACTCCCAAATAACCCAGAAGCTTGTGACGTACTTGTTGGCCGATACCGAATTTGCTGGCGATAATCATAGTCACCTCCAAAGAAGTCTTGTATTGACATTGATATAAGGGCAGTAAGGTGAATTACAAGAGCCGTACCCGGTGGTTGAAGTCTTTTTTTGCTTTAATTGCGAGTGTGACTTCATCTATTTCAGGTTAGCGGTAGTAAATATAAAATACAACCAACAGTCGTGTGCTTAACTATATATGTGAGCGATACCGCAAGGTGATTGGGTTGATAGGGGGTAATTATGATTAAATATGGGATAACAATTTATGTTTATGGCCGGGTTCAGGGAGTTGGATTCCGCTATCAAACTTTTCGTTGGGCGAAATTTAATAAGCTGGCAGGTTATGTCTGTAATTTGCATGACGGTAGTGTCAAAATCGTAGCTTATGGTGACAGTGAACAACTAAATAAATTAACCCATTGGCTGGAACAGGGTGGTCCACCCGGAGCACAAATAGATAACCTTTCTTCTCACCCCTGCGCAGTGGAGGATGTTGCAGATTTTAGTGTCCGCCACTGAGCTGGATTATTGATCAGATACATTTTACCGGTTTCGGCAGTCCGGCAATTTTAGTTGCCTGTTTTGCCGGCCCTTTGGGAAACAGACGGTAAAGGTAGCGGCTATTGCCTTTTTCTTCGCCATACTTTTGTGCGATTGCTTTTACTAACATACGGATAGCCGGGGATGTATTAAACTCCTTATAAAATTCCCGGATAAAACGAATGACTTCCCAATGCTGTTCAGTCAAAGTGATTTCTTCTTGTTCGGCGAGGAGTAAAGCTATTGCTTCCTGCCAGTCACTACTGTTTTTCAGATAACCTTGCGCATCGGTTTCGATTTCTTGACCTTCGAATACCAACATAATCATTAATAACCATCAAAGAAAAGTAGCCGTAATTTAGCAAAAATCACTTCTGTACCCAAGGATAGTATGCACATATGCGGATAAAATAAGCCAACGATAGTGAAAAAGGGTAAATTTACGGCAATCGAACAGAAGGATACTTTACATCTGTTTCGGTGCTGTTTATAGTGCACGCCATTGCGGAGGGGTGGCCGAGCGGCTTAAGGCAGCGGTCTTGAAAACCGCCGATGGGAAACCATCCGAGAGTTCGAATCTCTCCTCCTCCGCCACTTCTGCTTCTACTCACATCTTGTAAATTCTACTTTTCCAATAAAATTAAAGAAATATCCCAGACCAGGCTCTACTCTTGTCTACCCGTATCTATTCAATGTACCTCTATAGCTGTGAGGGAATTTATGAAGCTATCTGATGGTGGTAGCTTGTATCTATTAGTAAAGGCAAGCACAAGAGAAAGCACTATCCTCACCTTAGTATCAATGAACTTCCTGATTTTCTGAAATTTTACCCTGAAACTTAAATATAGAAGGAGTTGCAGGAAGATATGGATTGGAAAAGAATGGATAGTTGATAAAAACCTCTTAAAATCTCATCAAATCAACGATGCAAAACAACAGCAAGCAGAATTGTTACAACAAGAAAATGAAACACTTCATTGCTACACTGAAAGAGATTCAGTCTATAACCTGAAATAAAAAAATTGTAGTAAGAAATGAAAGAGGGGAGAGAATAGTAACTGCTTGATATTGAATTGCTTATTGTAACCAATTATACAAAATTAGTTAACCTTATAAGGAATAAGAACAACACATTATTATTTTTCTAAACTAGACTTTGATTGGCATGAGTTGCAAGGGGATTATTTTTACAATGATTTAAATATATTGATTATGAAATATACCCTATGGATTTCAAGATGCATCGCGACGGCAAGGGAGTGAATCCCCGGGAGCATAGATAACGATGTGACCGGGGTGAGCGAGTGCAGCCAACAAAGAGGCAACTTGAAAGATAACGGGTATAGCATTATTTGATTTAAGGAAGGTGTATGAACCAACAAAATGATTTTAAAGCATTTTCTATTATTGATGATGCTAATGTAGTGAGTCAGGAAAAATATGAAGAAAGTCAGAGTTTACAGATGGGGTTTCCACCAGAGAATGTTTCTACTCATGTATTAAATAAGGTATTACGCCAATCCTCAACAATATCATCTGTTGTAGCTGGTTTTATTGCGGAACAATCTGGCGCTGATATTTTGGATAATGGAGACATAGCCAAACTTACTGAGCAATTAAATCGAGCATTAGAACAAAAAATTACAACAGATATTCCCAACGCTTCATTAACACAAGAAGGTGTAGTCCAGCTTACAAATGTGATTGGCGATAGTGACACATTGGCAGTTACACAAAAGCTTGCTCAGGAAATAGTAAATTCATTACGTGAATATACAGATAATCGAATTAAAACAGCCAGTGAAGTTCCTGTTGGTTCTCCTATTCCTTGGCCATTGTCCCATCCACCTGTTGGCTATTTCACTTGTAACGGTTCAGCTTTTGATAAATTACAGTACCCAAAGTTAGCAGAAGCTTATCCTGACGGTAAATTGCCCGATTTAAGAGGAGAATTTATTCGAGGTTGGGATGATAAACGAGGTGTGGATAGTGGCCGTAGAATTTTAACTTCTCAGGGAGATGCTATCAGAAATATTCAGGGCTCGTTCGCCGGCATGATAGCAACAAACTATCATTTGGCAACAAGAGGGGTTTTTTATGCCAGCCAAGTTCTTGGAATAGCTACAGATGGCAGTTTCAAATCGCTAAATGTTTCTGATACGGATACTCCATACGGTTTTGGATTCGAGGCGTCAAGGGTTGTTCCTGTAGCCTCAGAGAATCGCCCTCGCAATATCGCATTTAACTATATTGTAAGGGCAGCATGATGATAGGGCCATTTGGCCCTTATTGCTTACAGCGATAACAGCTTACTTTCCCATTATTCAATAATTTCTCTCTTTTCTTTCAGGTAGTCGTAATTTAATAATGATATTTTTTATCATTTCAGTTAGTTATTTGTTATAATATATTACAAGTGGTTTTATCTGTAAAATTAATGTTTATTCTGAATGCTTAAATGCTTAAATGCTTAAATGCTTAAATGCTTAAATGCTTAAATGCTTAAATGCTTAAATGCTTAAATGCTTAAATGCTTAAATGCTTAAATGCTTAAATGCTTAAATGCTTAAATGCTTAAATGCTTAAATGCTTAAATGCTTAAATGCTTAAATGCTTAAATGCATTGATGATGTAAAAGTGGTTTAGTGAATATAATTAGATGTGGAATATATTCAGGAACTCACAAATATAATATTTGTTGACTTAATTGATAGGGTTTTAATTAATCGATTTAATAGTGAAATATGTACATTGTATCCAAAATTATTTATTTTTTTCATAATGATATTGATGCTTGATAACCGTCTATTCTATTAATCCTTATGTGTATACCCGTCATCTTTCAAGTTGCCTCTTTGTTGGCTGCACTCACTCACCCCGGTCACATAGTTATCTATGCTCCCGGGGATTCGCTCCCTTGCCGCCGCGATGCATCTTGAAATCCATAGGGTATAGTAAATTCAAATAATATTTTTATAATTAAATTTTAATTGGAATGCATGTGATTTTTTAGAATTAAAAATAGGTTTTTGTTTTTTAACGCAAAGGATTAATTTGATTTTTACATAAAAAATTAATTTATTTAAATGGTTTTTACTTGCAATAATATGGATGATTTAAAATTATCTTTTTAAAATGTCAGGGTTTAATAAAGTTTTTGGCTGATGGGTGAACTTATTTATAAGCGGATTTAATAATTTACTATAAAAACATGGAATGGAAAAACTAATGAGTTATTTAAAGGAATATGAAATTGTTTATTCATAGAGTAATAATATTGCGGTTGTTAGTTAAAACCGGAGTGGTTTAATTCTATTTTCATACAATAACTATACCAAAGGAGATTGAAACATGATGTATTCAATTAAAGGTGTCCAATATCAAACGTTGGTAAATATCCCTAAAAATATTGGGTTAGGATATTCGAAATGGAGTGATGGTAAAGTTCACCTTATTAATGGTGACTTCCTATTTTATGGCTCTATTGATATTAAAGGTGAGAATGGGCCTATCAATAAAGAAACGGAAGTTGATGCTAACTGGACAGTGAAATTTAATGAAATGCCTTGTGATAGTCAGGGTAATATCTTGCTCAAATCTCACTGGCTTAGTCCGGCGAGCAATGATAGCTGGCTTATAAAAGATAAAATGCGGCTCATGATCCTTTGCTCAAAAGAACCAACTCATCGATTGATTCTTGAGACCGGTGAAATCATTGATAATAAAGTTGACAACGATTATCTTCGTGACATGATATTTTCCTACACCATACTACGGCGCTAATAGAAAACAATGTGTTGAATTTAAAAAATGCTCTGATATTTTCAGAGCATTTTCTTAATTATAGAGATAATCCACCATTGTTCAGATAGAGTGGAATATGAGATACATGAGAAAACAACCTAATGTTTTTATTTAATGATGGAAATGGCTACTGAAATGGTTTATATAAGTGATTGATGTAATGGTTATATTTTGGAGGTGAGTCATTATAATCTTATTGGCTAATAAGATAAGTGAGTAGAAATAAAATAACTCATGATTAGGGAACGAGATGACACAGGGGAATGTTCACCTTTTCAGAACTTAGTCGATCTTGAACATCAACGTTTGTGGGAGGAGCTTCAAGGTGGTCCTGATGATGAATATCGTTACTGTGCTGCTTTTTGGTGGCGTAAACAAGCCTCGTGGTGTGCGGAACTCCAACGTTATAAGCCATTTCGTCAGTCAGAACCTGACGAATTACATTATTTGTGGCTTGAAGAAGAAGGTGAAGAAGCGAAGTTTATGGCTCTGGACAGCGGTCCGGTAGGGATAAAAGAAAGTGGGGCGTTTGATTATGTGCCTGAATTAGAGTTCGCACCAGGTGTGAGTGCCTGGATTGAACTTGATACTGAGACGATTTACCAGAATTTGGCTGATACCAATGATATGGAGTTAAAAAATGTAAGCCAACATTTTGGTGAGATTCGTCTTAGGAAAAAAGATAGCGGAGAAGCATGGCGCTACCACCCATTTTTAGGGGTGTTTAGAGAAGTTAGTTGAATAATATGCGGTGTTTTTAGGTAATGATCGTGGTGATTGTTGTTCGATTCGATCAAACTAAGCGAATCGAACGATATTTGCGAAACTACAAATATGTATGCACTTTCTGCCAATGAAGCTAAAACTCACTTTGGTGATATGTTGTTAAGAGCACAGCGTGCCCCGATCCAGATTAATAAGAACGGCAAGCCGGTCGCTGTTGTTTTATCAATGGATGAATATGAAGACATTGAAGCGCTTAAGCTTCAGCTTTTGAAATACAGAGCAGTCCAAGTCAAAGCTGATATTGAGGCAGGTAACCTAGTTGATGGTGAATCGTTTTTTGATGAACTAGAGACAGGTAAGTACGACTAATGTCGCTCTTCTATTGTTTAACACCGGATGCCCAAAGAGATCTATTCGAAATCCGCCGATTCGAGTGAGAAGTGATTTAATGTGGCTGATTGTTTTGAATTGAGGCTAGAGATGGAAAACATTAAATGTATTTTCCTGTTCGTATGGTAGTCGAAGAATTTTATGCTCGTCTGAGCTTAATGCCTATGGATAACGCCCAGTGTTTTGTATTAAGCCTATTTAGAACGAGCAGTACTATGAAAATTCTATATAAAATTGCGAGTTGCCCCTTAAAAGTACTTAAAAGAGGGAGACTTTTTTAAAATAAATTGAACGTTTAAAGAGATAAACTATCCAATGAATATGTCATTGATGATGAAATGTTTCATGGGTATATTCATCTTGAATTGGCAGAAGAAATAATTTTTATTGCTAACCAATACCATGACTTGATTTATACCCTATTTCTCATTATCACAGCGATAATTTTGGGTGAGAATATAGTGATCTTTAGGTATTTTGTTGTGAAATATACAGAGGCAAAATCTTGGCAAAGGGAATGAACGGAGTAAATTAAAATACCTTGGTTAGGGTGATGAATGCAGGACTGGAGTATTTATTGGTCGGTGGTGATGTACCAAATCATGTTTTCGCGCTAAATTTAGCAGGCAACCAGATAATCATTTTGATAAGGTAGGTAAGAGCCTATGAATGAAAATGGATTGAGTCGATTTATTGTCGATTATATTGAAAGCCGTAAACAATCAAAGCTGGAGGCTTTTGATAAAGAGGCTGAAAAAAAATTGTCAAAACTAACCTCTATGGAGGATATTACGCTAGTTAAACAAAAGTTAGCTGAACAGCGTAAGGAATTGGAAGAGCACTATGAAGTTAGAAATTGGCTGGATGATGCGGTTAGCCGAGTAGATCAAATCCGCTTAGTGACACATGTTCTGAAATTTACCCATACTTATGCAAGAGGTAGCAGTATTTTCGCGGTACAATCAAAAACAAATGTAAAAAAAGATATTAAATATCTTACCACGGCAGCTTTAGACAAACCTGCCATAGATGCGGCGGGAAATGCGGCTGCTCTTGATATTGCGAAATTATTATTAACAGAATATCGGGAAGGTGATTCATTACTGGCAAATATAAATCGGGCAGACTATTCAGCACTAGCTGAACTGGCGAAAAATGAGCAGCAGCTTGAATTATGGGTCAATGGGTTTAGGCAAATTTTATCAGATAAACGACTTTCTTCACATAGACTAGCAAAACAGCTTTATTTTCCTGTCGGCTATGATAAATATCACTTATTAGGCCCACTATTTTCTTCATCTCTGGCGCATACCATACATCAGCGTATTACTGAAGCACGCTTTGGTGAATTATCTAAAGAAATTAACAAAGCGAGAAAGGAAGAATCTTGGCGTTCTGAAACTATCATGATTTATCCTAATACTGCTGTGCAGTACTTTGGTAGCACTAAGCCACAAATTACCTCTTATCTTAACAATATGCGGGGTGGACGAGTTTATCTTTTACCATGCTCAGCTCCTGAATGGAAAAATATAACTAAACCACCTATGAAGCACAGGTCTATTTTTGATCTGGGCTGTGAGTTTGTATCATTAGTCCGTAGCACTATTTGGCAGATGCAACGGTATTTGTTGAATGTACAAAAATATGAAAACACGTTAGAGATCCGGCAATGTCGTCAGGAATATGTTAATGAAATTATTGATATTTTGTTTAACTATGTCGTCGACATACAAAATTTGATTGAGCTTAAAGGCTGGAGTGCTAATGAAGATTGTGAGTTAAAACGTGCTCAACAGCTTTGGCTTGATCCTTATCGCTGTCAGCAAGATGAAACGTTTAAATTTGAACGCGAAGGTGGTGATTGGAAAAAAGAAATAGCCGCAGATTTTAGTTACTGGCTGAATCAGAATTTAAAACATGAGCGGTTAGAAATGGGGTTATCTGAACGTCGTGAGTGGGCTTCTGTGTTTAAAGAGCGGCTACGTGAATTTGAGGATGAATTGCCAGAGGTACAGTTATGAGCCATTTAATTATTTTACATCATATTCGAGTAGAGAATGCTAATGCTATTACTGGCTTAACCTATGGTTTTCCAGCAATTACTCACTTTCTTGGATTTACTCATGCTATCTCACGTAAGCTACAAAAAAGCCATAATCTAAAACTGGAAAATTGTGGTGTAATTTGCCATAACCACCAACTTCATGCATATCGGTCCGATCCAATTAAAGATAAAGTTTTTGCATTAACTCGCAATCCGTTAACTAAAGAAGCAAAAACGGCAACGATTAATGAAGAAGGTCGTATGCACATGATAGTTTCTTTATTAGTAGAATGTTCTGGTGAAATTGCTGGTGATGCAGAGGCTAACGACTTGGAACAATATTTACTAGAAATATGTCCAACTCAGCGACTAGCAGGTGGTACTATTACTGAAATTACTAAAGTTAATGTTATTGCTTTTCCGCAGGAAGAACGGGAAACCCGTAAGTTAATGCGTCGTTTATTGCCGGGTTTTATCTTGTTAGATCGCTCTGAATTGTTAGCTAAACACTACGAAGAATTAAAACAGAATAATTCTCAGATAGAAATGATTGATGCCTGGCTTGATTTTTCAACGATAAAAATGCGGGCTATTCCTGTTCGTGAAGATAAGCAACCTGAAATTGGTGATTCTGCCTATTGGGAATATATTCCTAAACCCGGTTCTGGATATTTAGTTCCTCTGATGACAGGTTATCAGACAATATCACCGTTATATCCCGCCGGGAAAGTAGATAAAACCCGTGATCCTAATACTCCATTTTGTTTTGTAGAAGCAATTTACGGAGTAGGTGAATGGAAAAGCCCACACCGTATTGATGATATTCGCCAGTTACTCTGGTGTTATGACTATCAAGAGGGAGAGGGTGTCTACAGGTGTTGTAATCAACAGACTATTTCCCGTCAATCCAAACCCAATAAGAAAGTAAGAATAATCGACTGATTAATTTAAAGAAGGATATCTACATGTCTAAATCAACAATTAAAACGGCCTCTGTACTGGCATTTGAACGTAAATTTTCTAATTCTGATGCTGTTATGTTTGCTGGAAATTGGAAACAAATTGACGGCGAATGGCAACCTATCGCTATTCAGGAAAAAGCTGTCCGGGGGACGATTTCTAACCGCTTGAAAAACGCTTTAACCAGCGATCCAGCTAAATTGGATGCAGAGATCCAAAAAGCAAACCTGCAACGTGTCGATGTTGCCGCATTGCCTTTTGATACTGATACCCTAAAAGTCAGTTTCACATTACGGGTTTTAGGCAATCTTTCAACACCATCAGTATGTAATGACCAGGATTATCAAGCTGAACTGGCAAACGTGATCAACGGTTATATTGCTGAACAGGGTTTCAAAACGCTTGCAGCACGTTATGCAGAAAATCTGGCTAATGGACGGTTCTTATGGCGTAACCGAGTTGGAGCAGAAGAAATTAAGGTTCGCGTAAGTGGTAAGAGTGGCAAATGGTGGGAGTTTGATTGCGAAGATTTTAGCTTACGTGAATTCAGTCAGGTGGAAGGTGATTTAGCTAAACTTGCTGCTGAAATTGAGGAAGGATTGGCTGGCGATAGATCAACATTTTTCAACGTTGAAGCTTTTGTTCGTTTGGGGCATGGGCAGGAAATTTTCCCTTCTCAAGAGTTGATTCTCGATAGTAACAGTAAAAAAAGCAAAGTGTTGTATCAGGTCAATGAAATTGCTGCATTGCATTCGCAAAAAGTGGGTAATGCGCTCCGAACTATTGACACGTGGTATCCAGATGCTACGGAGTTGGGCCTTGGCCCAATAGCGGTTGAACCTTATGGTTCTGTCACCAGTCGTGGTAAGGCTTATCGTCAACCTAAAGTAAAAATGGATTTTTATACTTTGTTAGATAACTGGGTCGTTAAAGGAAAAGTACCAGAAGTAGAGCAACAACACTATGTTATGGCGACGTTAATTCGTGGCGGTGTTTTCGGTGAAAAAGGTGAATAAGGGGATCAGATGGATTATTACTTTGAAATCCGCGTTCTTCCTGATCTTGAATTCAGTCAGCAAGATCTTATGGCGGCGCTGTTTGCTAAACTGCATCGGGCTTTGGGGCAGTTAGGAAATGGACAGGTTGGTGTCAGTTTTCCCCGAGCGGGGAAAACGTTGGGGAACACGCTGAGAATTCATGGCTCAAGTGAAACGCTGAATGATTTACAAACATTACCTTGGTTAAAAGGACTCAGGGATTATACTGAGGTGATTGATAGCCAGCCAATTCCTCAAGAAACTAAGTACCGTTGTGTCAGTCGAGTACAGGTTAAAAGTAGCGCGGAACGGCTTCGTCGTCGCGCTATTAAAAAGGGATGGTTAACGGAGGAACAAGCTCGGCAGCGTATTCCAATCAGCAAAGAGCAACGTTCTCATTTACCGTTTCTGAGTCTTAAAAGTTTGTCATCAGGTCAAAGCTTTCTGTTGTTTGTCGAACAAGGGCCCATAGAAGACAAACCAACGTCAGGCGTTTTCAGTTCTTATGGATTAAGTTCATCAGCTACCATTCCTTGGTTTTGACCCTTTTTTAGCGGCTAATTATAACTTATTGATTTTATTAAGGGATTGGCCGCTGCTAATAAAAAGGGTTTTTCTGCTTTTTATCATTATGTTCTTTAATAATCAGCAAATTAAAGTTAGTATCTAACAGTTCACTGCCGCACAGGTAGCTTAGAAATGTGCATATTGCAACATTAACTCAGCGTGCACGTTCACTGCCGTACAGGCAGCAAGAATAAAAGAGTTTTGCTTTAATGGCAGAACTCTTTTTTCCCTTGGATTTTGTATTAATAATACCTATTGACGTGTTTATCTTAAGAAATATTTAGGGGATTGAGGACGATGTGCCCGTAGGAAAATAATGTAGCTTTTCCTAATAAATGTATCCGATCTCCATGCAATTCACACATAATGTCTCCACTACGTTTTGACAATTGGCGTGCATACAATCTCTGTTTATTTAAACGGTCGCCCCAAAATGGGGCCAATACACAATGTGATGATCCTGTGACTGGATCTTCTGGCACGCCTTTGGCGGGTGCAAAATATCGGGAAACAAAGTCAATCTGTTGTTCACCATGTGCTGTTATGACAATTCCCGGTAAAGGTAAAGCCGCTAGTTTGTCAAAATTAGGTTTTGTATTTAGGACCTGTTCTGCGGTTCCAAGTAAACAAATGTAACGATTATGGGAGACAAAAAGCTCGGATATTTTCTGGCCCAATGCATTTTCAATATTTTCTTGCAGAGAAGACTCTTTTTTGTAAGTAGCTTTGGGTAAATCAAGTGTATAAGTATCGTTGTCATGATAAACGGCAATATCACCGGAGTGAGTTTGAAATACGATGGGATTATCAGTAACGGATAAATATTCAACCATTACGAAAGCTGTCGCTAATGTTGCATGTCCACACAAATCTACTTCAACTTTGGGTGTAAACCAACGTAAATGGTTACCGACAAGAAAAGCAGTTTCGGAGAGATTTATTTCCGTAGCAATAGATAATAGAGTTTCATCAGGAAGCCAATTATCTAATATAACAACGGCGGCTGGATTGCCAGAAAATGGGTGATCTGTGAATGCATCAACATGATAAATGGGTAATAAAGTCATTTGCATCTCTCTTAAACAGATTTAGCTATGAAAAGGGGGATTGATATTCTTATTCAAAAACTACTCGCGCTAGTTTATAGCAACTATACCCTATGGATTTCAAGATGCATCGCGACGGCAAGGGAGTGAATCCCTGGGAGCATAGAAAACTATGTGACCGGGGTGAGCGAGTGCAGCCAACAAAGAGGCAACTTGAAAGATAACGGGTATATATGTAATAGAAAGGGGAATGAGCTATGCAGCTTTAAGTTATTTAGTAAGTTTATTGAAGCGTTGAATATCATTATGTTAACCATATACAGCCAGCTTTTTTTGACCCTTTTTTAGCAACTAATTATAACTTGTTGATTTATTTAAGGGATTAGCTTTTGCTTATAAAAAAGGTTTTCTTAGTTTTTGTCAATTTACTCTTTAATAATCAGCAAATTAAAGTTAGTATCTAACAGTTCACTGCCGCACAGGCAGCTCGTGGCTGGCGACGTTGCATCTCAACGGTCTTCTCGGGTATGCCACAACCGCAGCACGTAGATCATCGAATCAAGAATTTCGTAACGTACCTCGTACTCGCCAACCAAAATACGCCTTACCTCGCGTGGCTCGAACTGAAATAGTTGCTCTCCAATACGCGGATTAGTTAGCAAAATCGTCGGTGCCTGGGTCAGCGACTGTACCGCCCGAGCGGCAGCTGGCTTATTAGCCAGAGCCAGAAATTCATACAAACGCGCCAAATCTGACAGCGCCTTAGTGGTCCACTTAAGCTCCATCAACGCGGCATCGGCAGTTGATGGTCGGTACCGAGGCTGTCAGCCCAAGCCTGCACCGCCTGGTGATCGATAACTCGACCGGTATCCACGTCTGCCAACGCTTCTTGGGTCAGACGATCACGTTCCTCTTCTTGGGCGATCCATGCGGAAAGAGCCTGTTTCATGATCCAGCCACGTGAGCGTTCAAGTCGGGCTGCCATCTGGTCAACTTTGTCAGCCATCGGGAGTGGCACGTGTGCGGTCAGTACCTTGGTTGCTGCTTGTGTCATGCTACTCTTCATTCTAATGACTCCTCTTGTTTTATTTTAATCAAAGTTAATCATAGTGATTGGCTTTGATTTGGTCAAGAGTGTCAAATTGAACTATAGTAATGAAATGACAGATTGGCTTATAAAAGAAGAGAATATATTTAAATTAAATGATTTAATAATTTCAAAAAACACGAATGAAAAGGATTCTTAATATGATTAACGTTGCTATTGCTGGTGTTGGAAATTGCTGTTCGTCTCACTATCAAGGGATTTATTTTCACTTAGATAGCGATCCAATAATTAATGATCTAGGTATTTCAATCAAAGATATCAATGTGAAAACTGCATATAATGTTGATTGTAGGAAAGTTGGTTTACCAATATCAAAAGCAATTTTTGCAAAACCTAATTGTGCAAGGGTATTCTGTACTGATTTGCCAGAAGGTCTGATTGTCGAGAAAATTGAAGTTTTTGATGGTGTATCTTCGTATATGAGCAATCAACCTGAAGATCGCGGGTTTCGTGTATCGAGTGATCAAAAACCAATTGACTTGGCTTCTAGCCTTAAAGAAAACGAAATAGATATATTGATAAACTATTTACCTGTTGGCTCTCAAAAGGCTACCGAGTACCTTGCTGAATGTTGTCTGGAATCTGGTGTTTCTTTGCTTAATTGTATTCCAGTGTTCATAGCGTCTGATCTTGAGTGGGATAGAAAATTCTACGATAAAGGCATCCCTATCATAGGTGATGATGTGAAGAGTCATTTAGGTGCTTCAATCTTGTCGCAAGTATACCAGGAATTAGCACATTCAAGAAGTCTAACTGTTGACTATCGCCAGCAAATTAGTATTGGCGGAAACACTGATTTCAATAATATGATGGTTCAAGAAAGATTAGCATCCAAAAAAATTTCGAAAGAGAACGTTATTAGAAGTCAAAATGAAATTTCCGGAGTGGGTGTTCCCGAGGATTCCCTGATTAAGTTCGAGGTAATTTATGTTTATGCTTCAGCATCTCGTAGTGGTGATTCTTAACGGAGTCTACAATTTTTGCCAGACTTTGCCTTTCTGGACCAATCTCCACCGCCTAATCCTTCACTTTCTCAATATCTTGCCACGAAGTAGTTTGGGGTTCAGGGTCATCTAAAAGATAGGAAAATAATAGTTCTAGGCTGTGTCCCTCAATTAAATAATCGTCTTAAGAAATAAACGGATACAACCTAATTTCACCATAGCTATATAGTTTCTTGCGGTTTTTTCATAACGTGTGCCAATGCGACGATACTCTTTGAGTCGACCAAAACCTCTTTCTACAACATTTCTTCTTCGATAGGTTTCATGGTCGAATTTAACCCGTCCATCTGTTCGGGCTTTTTCGTTTGATTTATACCCGTTATCTTTCAAGTTGCCTCTTTGTTGGCGGCACTCACTCACCCCGGTCACATCGTTATCTATGCTCCCGGGGATTTGCTCCCTTGCCGTCGCGATGCAACTTGAAATCCATAGGGTATATAGGGAATTATCACTTTTATTCCCTGACGTTTTAACCGGTTGCGTAATGAGTGGCTGGCGTAACCTTTATCAGCAATCACCGCTTTTGAACGCCGTTTCATAAAACCGTTTTTACGCTGAATACCCAGACCATCCAGCAGGCGTATTGCATATTGACTTTCGTGACATTGACTGGCACTGAGTACCACATTCAGTGGGTGTCCTTTTCCATCGACCGCCAGATGGATTTTGGAACCATAACCCCCCTGAGAGCGACCCAGGCCATGGTCTCCGGTGATATCGGGATGTTTTTTTGGGCGCCAGCCGCACAATGTACCTCATCCAGTATTGACAATAACTTATTGAAAATGAGATTAATTATTCCTGATTTTGACCACCGATTAAAGCGGTTATAGACGGTCTTCCAGGAACCATAACGTTCGGGTAAATCCCGCCAGGGGGTGCCGGAACATAGCACCCAAAACAGGCCGTTGATAACCCGGCGGTGTTCAACATAAGGGTGTCCTGGCCGTTGAGAATGTTCAGGGGGCAATAAGGGGAGCAGTAACGCCCATGCTTCATCAGGAAGGTCGTAACGAGCCATAACATGTTTTGTCCGAAAGTCAGAGCCAGATTGATTATCCTATCTCAATCTATTGCGGGACACAGCCTAGTATATTCACGACATAACGCTGTTCACTGCCGCACAGCACAGGCAGCGGCGCACTCGATTGAGTGCGCTAAAATTAAAATAAAGAAGTCTATTTTCTACCTGATGAGCATCAATTCTTATGCTTTTGAGCATATGTTTCACTATTAACCCATTGATGGTCTTTTTCCCAGGTAAATAACCACTTACGGGTTGGTCCGGCCATTACGTTGAGATAATAGTTGTTGTAACCGGCAATGGTTGCTACTGGGTGATAGCCTTTGGGGACCATGACCACATCTTTGTTGTAAACAGCCATTGATTCATCTAGTGTGCGGTCATCGGTATAGACGCGTTGCATGCAGAATCCTTGAGATGGGTTCAAACGATGGTAATAGGTTTCTTCCAAATAGGTTTCCTGTGGCGCATTGTCGGTATCGTGTTTATGGCTAGGGTAGGAACTGGTACAGCCTTCATCGGTAAAGACTTCAACCACCAACAAGCTATCAGCAGGTTTGTTATCCGGTAGAATGTTGTGAACATAGCGCTGGTTGTAGCCATTTCCACGTTGTTCTGCACCAATATCCTGTGGCGTAATCAGGCGAGTCGGGTAACTTCCTTTACCCGGTGCCTGGCATACCGCGAGTTCGAGAGCGGTATCGGCAATGATTTCAACAGATTCCCCCGCAGTGATGTAAACGGCATAAGGTTTTTTGCGTTCAAATGGCTGCATGCGATCGCCAATATGCTCAAATCGTTGATGTGTCGTCGTTACTGTGGCTTTTCCCGCCACCAAAACCAGACAGGTTTCATTTTTTGATGCGGGTAAAGTGATTTTTTCACCCAAGGCCAACTCATAAACATCAAAATGGACATACTTCCAATTGGCAGATTCTGGTGTGATATGTTGAGTTCGTCTATTCTGATCCGGTGCATGATATTTTGATAATAATTTGGACATATTACCTACCTCAGCATTGCTTTTGTATAAATCGAACGGCGACTATTAAAGTAATCCTGCATCTCTAGCTAGTTGATGTAAATTGTTATAACCCATTGTTGCGTAGGTGAGTGGATGGGCAATAGCAGGATCTTGTTCTGCTTCAACTACCAGCCAGCCTTTATAATTTTGTTTTTTCAACACTTGAAAAATTGCCGGATAATCAACGCAACCATCTCCCGGTACTGTGAATACACCACTCAGGACTGCATCAAGGAAGCTGGTTTTACGGTTTTTTATATCGTTGAGTACATCAGGACGGATGTCTTTACAGTGAACATGATTAATGCGTTTTGCCCAGCGTTCTGCGATAGCCAGTGGATCAGCGCCAGTAAAGGTTAAATGGCCGGTATCCAGCAATAATCCAACTTCATCACTGGTATTTTCCATCAGATGATTAATATCTTCCTCAGTTTCAATAACCGTTCCCATATGGTGGTGATAAGCAATTTGAACACCTTGTTCTTGGGTGTAGCGGGCAAATTCAGTTAATTTTTCACCGTATTCTTGCCAGCGGTTAGCTGGAAATTGAGGGCGAAGATGGACTGGCTTGTTTTGATCGCCATGAATGCAGTTTGTCACTTCCGCAAATACCATGACATTAGCCCCCAGCTCGCGTAGCAGGGTCAGGTGAGATTGTACCGCTTTAATCTCTTCCGCCACTGAACGGGTGAGTAATTTGCCAGAGTACCAGCCAGATACCAGCATGAGATCGTGGGCGGCAAGAATGGGGCCCAATATGTTGGCCTGACGAGGGAATTTGTTGCCCAATTCAAAACCGGTAAAACCTGCCTGGCGGCCTTCTGTTAAGCAGGTTTCCAGTGGCGTATCTGCGCCGAGGGTGGGTAAGTCATCATTAGTCCAAGTCAGAGGGTTGATACCAAGTTGAACAGCCATGATGGTGCTCCTAGTTGAATAAAATAATTTTATTATGTTGCTATCCGCGCTGACGCCATAAGCTAATCAGGTTGTGATAGTTGGTTTTTATTTTCTGGATCAAACGGTTATCATCAATCTCATTTTTTAGCCATTTTAGGGATGGTTGACCAAATAGGGTTCTTCCGACAGCAAAACCTTTGACGATGGATTTGCCGGCTGCGGCATTAAAGCCCATTTCCAGCTCTTCTTGTGGAGCATCAAGGCCAAGAATAACGACGCCACGGCAATAGGGGTCTCTCTGCTCGATGAGATAGTCAATGTTGTCCCAACTTTCAGAACTGAGAGGTGGGAGTTTCCACCAATCCGGTTTAACGCCAAGGTTATAAAATCGTCTAAGCGCGCGAATATAGAATTCATCTGAGTGTTTCATTTCCGCAGGTAGAATCACTTCCAGTAAAAGTTCGTGACCAGATTTACAGCATGCGGCATAAATTTCCCGAACTTTTTTCTCTTGTTCCAGACGGAGTGGGTGAGCGTCTTCTGGATGGAAAAACACCAGGCATTTGACGATGTGTTCCAGTGGCCAGTCAATAAGTTGGGAACCTATGTTGCCATGTTCCAGACAAAGCGGGCGAGAGCCGGGTAGCTCAATTGGGCGGCCTATCCACCAACCTTGACCGGTAATTTCGTTTAAAACATCCTGACCAAAAGTGCTGTCACATAACAGGCCTATTTTTCCTTGTAACCCTGCTTCTGTGGCAACTTCTTGGCTGGCGCGCAATAGAAGTTGTTTTAATGATGAAATACGCTTGATACTGGCATTTGCTTGTCGGGCTAATTCAATAAATTGAATACGATGATCAAATGCCATTACGCACAGTTCGTCCCATTGATTTTTACGGGCGCTGATACGGTGAAGGTGATTAAGTGTTTCATCCAAATCAGGGCGTAGTATTTGATTGGCGCGTGATAAATAGTTATCAAGCTCTGTTTTATCTGGCATTGCTGGCGCGCAGCCATGACGAGAAACAACTAATGCGCCACAAGCATTAGCGTAGGTACAGGCTTTTTCCCAACCTTCGTTATTTAGATAGCCGCGTAACAGGCCGGACATAAAAGCATCCCCGGCGCCGAGAACGTTAAGCACATCGACAGAAACGCCCTGTATGGTAATGCTATCATTCAGATCATTAGGAATTTCAGCGGTAAAAACAGAGCATCCCAGTGATCCCCGTTTGCAAACTAATGCAGCGGACGTGAGTTTACGAATGTTGTGTAGTGCTTCGATAGTATCTGTGGAACCACCGGCAATATGGAACTCTTCTTCTGTGCCAACAATGAGGTCAAATAGTGATAACACTTCCTGTAGCTGAGCTGTCACCTGCTCCGATGCGATATAACGTGTTTCACCATCTCCCAGAGAAGTTAACCCCCAAAGTACCGGGCGATAATCAATATCTATGACCGTTTTCACACGGTTACGGCGGGCGTAGTTGAGGGCCGTCAGCACCGCATCGCGAGTGTTAGGATGAGAAAGATGTGTTCCGGTGATAGCCAGACAACGAGCGGATGCAATGTATTCTTCACTGAAATCATCACGGGTAATTGCCATATCGGCGCAGTTATCACGATAGAAGATCAAGGGGAAAGTGGTCTTATCTTTGATTCCTAGCAGCACCAGTGCCGTAAGGCGTTCTTTATCCGTGGTTAGATGGCTGGTATCACAGCCAACACTTTGCAACTCTTCCCTAAGGAAACGTCCCATATGCTCATCACCGACTCTGGCTAGCATGGAAGATTTAAGCCCCTGACGAGCGGTACCATAGGCGACATTACCGGAAGAACCCCCAAGATATTTTGCAAAACTTCCCATGTCTTCCAGACGTGCTCCGATTTGTTGGCCGTAAAGGTCAACGGCGATTCGTCCCATGCAGATGACATCAAATTTTTTTTGCTGCTCCATTGAACAATTCCTTATTAAGTACAACATCAAGTGTTGCTATGATGAGCTCCGACAGTGGAAGATTGATAAAAATAATTAATTAATTTCAGTGACATTCACCCAACGTTGTTCTTGATAAGAATGAGCAATGGCATCCAGAATACGTGAGACTTTCCAACCTTCGGTGAAATCTGGCCATATCTCTTTATTGCTGGCGATACCATTGATCAAGTCTCTGATTTCCACTGTTTTTTGATCATTGAAGCCGATGCCGTGACCTGCACCGAGACAGAATGGTGCATAGTCAGGATGTTCCGGTCCAATAAGAATAGTTTTAAAGCCTTGGCGGTTTGCTGGTTCATCGTGACGGTAAAGTTTTAGTTCGGCCATTCTTTCTTGCGTAAAGCTCAAAGTACCTTTTGTTCCTGTAATGGTGTAGCTCAAACCCATTTTGCGGCCGCAGGCAATACGGGAGGTTTCAATAATACCCATTGCTCCACCGTTGAAACGCACCATAGCATGTGCTTGATCTTCGTTTTCTACCGCAACCATAATGTTAGAACCGGTTTTTTCCGGGCGTTGTTTGATGATAGTTGCCATGTCTGAGCAAACAGTTTGGATATCACCAACCAGGAACTGCGCCATATTGATGATATGAGCAGCAAGATCGCCTAATGCACCTAATCCAGCTTTATCTTTGAAGCAGTGCCAGTGAATAGGGATGAGTGGATCAGCCATATAATCTTCGTTATGAGTGCCGTAGAAGTGAATGACTTCACCGATTTCACCATTCGAAATGATCTCTTTAGCCAGTTGTGCGGTAGGGTTTTTCATATAGTTAAAACCGACTAATGTTTTCACTCTGGCTTTTTTGGCGGCTTCGACCATTAATTTTGCATCAGTTGAGTTTAGTGCCAGTGGTTTTTCACAATAAACATGCTTGCCATGTTTGATCGCTTCGAGAGCCATCTCTTTATGAAGAAAATTTGGTGAGCAGATATCAACAACATGAATATCGGGGTCTGCTACTAATTTGCGCCAATTATCAGTAAAGCGCCGGAAACCTAACTGTTCAGACCGTTTTGCGGCGAGTTCAGCAGAAACTTCGGCTACCATTTCACAAACTAGTTTGCCTGCCAGAGGGAAAACCGTAGGTGCTTGTGCGTAAGCAATGGCATGTGTGCGTCCGATGTAACCAGTACCGATTAGGCCGATACGAATCTCTTCCATATAGCTGTTTCTCCGAATAGAAGCGGATAGGTCGTTTGTTGTTGCAGTCAATTCTTTAGTGTTTGCCAGTTAGCCTTGGTTGCTGTCATACACCTGTTATAGGAAACATTTATTTCATTTTCAACTTAAATAAAAATATTGATTTCAAGTTGTGATCTGATAAGGGTTTTTTATGTAATTCATTGTTATATGGGGTTAATTTTATAATGAGTTAGGTGCCATTCAGTGATAAGAACAGAAAAAATAGAATATTAGAATTTTTATTTTATTTATGGCTTGGTATATACCCTATGGATTTCAAGATGCATCGCGGCGGCAAGGGAGCGAATCCCCGGGAGCATAGATAACGATGTGACCGGGGTGAGTGAGTGCCGCCAACAAAGAGGCAACTTGAAAGATGACGGGTATATATGGAGCGTGTGTTAGTTAGCAAAGGGAGCTGTTATCTCTCCAGGATTTCCTCTTTCAAATATAGGATGCAGGGAAATCCTGGCAGTGAGTTATTCTGATAATAATATTGGAGTAATAAAGTCAGTTATTTATTTTATTTACCTGATCTTTTTGGTGTACTATTTATTACAAGCTTCCTGAATAGCGTTTTACCTATCTGGTATAGTGCATAAGATAGTATTAATACCGCAGACAGGTAATAAATAATCATAATTACCTTGGGAACATTATGTGCGAGGAATATATATATCGAGATTGAACAGAGTGTAATTAACCATGCAACCGGTTTCACCATAGACCACGGCGTAATATTTACCTGTTCGGTATAAACATCTTCAAATGGTTTAGCTGGAAAAAAGTAGCCAATAGCCAACATGAAAATAACATTGAGGACAAATAAAATGCCAACCAGATGAAAAAAGTGCAGGTTAATTTTTAAAATGAAATTACAGACAATATAGGCAGACATACCGAATAATAGGCCAAGTTTAGCGGCAATAGGCGGCACTCGTTTAGTCATCAGACCAACTAATACCACGCTGAGAATTGGCGCATTAAAAATCCCCTGTAATTGTTGAATGAGATAGAACAGACCATCCGGTGCATTAGCGACTAACGGTGCGACGATCATAGTGATTAACGCTAGCCCGATCCCCAAATATTTACTCATAGCGACTGTTTGCGTTTCGGTGGCATTTTGATTGATTCGCTGTTTGTAAATATTGACGATAAACAGTGTCACAGATGAATTAAGTCCGCCGCTGAATGTGGAAAATACCGCACCGACGACCACAGCGGCAAAGAAACCAACCAATACTTCCGGTAGAATTAAATGTACTAATTCTGGGTAAGCGTTATCTGGATTATCTATTTGTCCTTTGAAAATATGGAAAGCAATAATGCCAGGTAGAATAATAATAGACGGCATGATGAGTTTAAGTAAAGCACACAACATGACGCCTTTTTGTCCTTCTGCTAGATTTTTCGCACCAAGAGCCTTCTGAACAATGGATTGATTGGTACACCAAAAAAACATATTGGAAACAATTAGGCCGGTAAATAGCGTAGAGAAAGGGACCAGAGAATCTTCACTGCCGATGGAGTTAAATTTATCAGGATTAGATTGATAAACTTCAACTAATCCTTGCCAGGCATTGCCATTACCGACATAGAGCAGGGCAAAAATAGTTACCATTAATCCGCCAACGATTAAGCCAATGCCGTTAATAGTATCCGCGGCGGCAATGGCTTTAATACCGCCAAAGATGGCATAGACCGCACCTAATCCACCAACGCCCCAAACCATAATCCATAGCGCTGTAGTTTTATCAATACTGAATACATTGGAAACCTGGAATAGACTTTCCAATGCAATCGCGCCGGTATATAGCACAATGGGGAGTAGTGAAATGATATACATGGCCAGGAAAAGAATTGAGGTAATAAGCAGCGTATTTTTATCAAATCGGCGTTCAAGATATTCCGGGATGGTTGAAATACCGAGTTTCAGATATTTAGGCAGAAAATAAATAGCGAATAGAACGATGGTCACAGCGGCTATTACTTCCCAAGCCATAACGATAAATCCGGTTCGGAATGCTAATCCATTCAAACCGATTAAATGTTCTGTGGACAGGTTCATTAATAACATAGAGCTACCAATATAAACACCTGTGAGAGATCGTCCGCCAAGAAAATAGCCTTCAGTAGATTCTGTCAGACGAGTATTATGGGTTTTGTAATAAGCGAAGCCAGCCACTAATAGGGTAAAACCAATAAATGAGAGAAAAGCTAACATACTATCCTCCAAGCCTGATTGACTGTTTTCAGGCAGCAATATGCTGACGGGAAAGTGGTCTTTCCCGTTTTTAGGGTGAAAATAAATGTGAGTCAGTTATTTAGAGATATGGAGCTGTTTTATAATCTGATTTCTTTACCTGAATGTAGGGATTCGAGAGCTTTATCGGCCAGATAAAGTGCCTGTTCGCCATCAGCGCCACTGCATTCTGGTGTGGCGCGACCAGCCATGACATCGACAAAATGGCCCCATTCAGTAATGTAGGCTTCCCGGTAACGTTGCAGGAAGAAATGCTCTGGCTTGGCAGTTAAACAACCGCTGTTTTCCCAGAGCTCAACGCTGTTTTCTTTGATATTACCGGCGCTAAGCAGCCCTTTTTCACCATGCAATTCAATCCGTTGATCATAGCCATACCCGGAACGGCGGCTGTTGGTAATGGTTGTCATTGCACCTGATGGGAATTTCATAACAATAAAGGCAGTATCGATATCACCTGCTTGCCCGATAGCAGGATCAACCAGGTTACTGCCTTGGGCGTAGATCGAGCAGGGTTCCTCACCGATAATAAAACGCGCCATATCGAAGTCATGTATTGTCATATCCCGGAACATACCACCAGAAACTTTGACGTATTCAGCGGAGGGAGGAGAGGGATCGCGGGAAATAATCAGCAGAGATTCGGCTTTTCCTATCGTACCAGCATCAAACAGGGTTTTTACTCGGCGGAATTGCGGATCATAACGACGGTTAAAGCCAACAAATAAGGGCACCTGATATTGTTTAACGATTTCAAGGCAATGACGAATACGTTCAATATCAAGATGAACCGGTTTTTCACAGAAGATTTTTTTATGATATTTTGCTGCGAGTTCAATTAGGTCTGCATGAGTATCTGTTGCTGAGGCAATAAGAACACCATCTATTTCAGGGTCAGACATTGCCTGTTCAATAGTTTGTCTTTTTGTTTGGTATTGCTGTACTAAAAGTTCAGCACTTTTCTGATCGGGATCGACAACGGAATAAAGACAAGTTTCTTTATGATGAGAGATATTCACTGCGTGTACTTGCCCAATTCGTCCAGCGCCAAATAATGCAATGTTGAACATGGATGCTCCTTGATACCTAAGTATCTGCTTATGAGATACTTTAAAATATATCAAATAAAATATTTATTTCAAATTATCAATATTTGGAAATTATATTTTTGAGTGTGGCGTAGCATTTTGTTAATAATAATATTAAATTTGTGTTAATTAGATCACGTAAAGTAAGATTGATACTGGATGGAGTGGAAAATTTGTCCTTTAAAAACAAATTATAATATGCATTCGACTAAGTATATGGTTACGCTTAGTTATAGAGATTAATGAAAGGAAAAGAGTAACTTATTTCCAGAATAAAAATTCCAAAAATGGCATTGAAAATGGTGAGGAAAGGGAAAATGGCCCGTAAGATAACAGGCCACTCACTTCTAGTACTGACGTACTCTGGTTGCAACCATCTCCTTTATTTTCTTTGCGGCAGATTCTATGGCTGGATTTTTGGCCACTTGTGCTGTGCCTACTCGCCACCATGATTCATAATCATGCGTCATTGTTTTAGGTAACACTTTGATATCTATGAGTACTGGTACCGTCTGTTTTTGGGCTTCCTGTAACGCACAAAGCAGTTGTTGCTCATCGTGGACTCGGTAACTTTTACAGCCGTAGCTTTCTGCATTTTTGGCGAAGTCGACTTTAATCAGTTTGCCATCCATGTTGCCGCTTTCTGGGTTACGATAACGATTTTCTGTTCCGAAACTGCCCATCCCTTGGCTCATTTGCAGATTATTGATGCAGCCAAATCCCGCGTTATCAAATAGCAACACGGTGATTTTGATATTTTCCTGTACTGCGGTTTGCAGCTCTGAATGAAGCATCATATAAGCGCCATCACCGACTATGGCATAAACCGGTTGGTTGGGGCAGGCTAGTTTAGCGCCAATAGCAGCGGCTATTTCATAGCCCATACAGGAATAGCCATACTCAAGATGATAGGTATCCGGTTGTTTGGGTTGCCATAATCGCTGTAAATCGCCAGGGAGGGAACCTGATGCACCAACAATAATCGCTTCGGGCTCAAGATATTTGTCTAATAATCCCAATACGCTGGTTTGTGTCAGGCGGGTTTGTAATGTTTGGCTGTATTCTTCCAATTTATCATCGAGATGACCGGGAATTTCTGGTGTGAAATCTACCTGATACTCAATATTGAACAGACGATTTAACTCTTTTCTCCATGTTTCCCGTGCCTGATGAATCTCATCTTGATAACCACTGTGATAATGCAATTGAATAAGTTGTTCTGCAATAGCGTTTAACCCTGCTTGGGCGTCTGATACAACGGGTATTGCATCCAGTTTGCAGGCGTCGAATTCCGCTACATTGATAGTGAGAAATTCAACTTCTGGGTGCTGAAATAGCGATTTGGATGCAGTGGTGAAATCAGTAAACCGGGTGCCAACACCAATAATTAAATCGGCCTCTTTGGCGATCAGGTTGGCAGCAAGACAGCCTGTTGTGCCTAAGCCACCACAATTAAGGGGATGGTCGGCAATTACGGCGCTTTTACCTGCCTGTGTTTCAGCAAAAGGAATATTGAAGTGTTCTGCGAATTGACGAAAAGCGTTATGAGCTTCTGAATAGCGCACTCCACCACCGCAGATAAGTAAAGGTTTTTTTTTGCGGTTTATGAGTGCCACCGCATCGTTAATCATGGCAACAGAAGCAGGGCGGCGTTCAATGCGGTGAATTCGTTTTTGGAAGAAATAGTCAGGAAAATCCCAAATCTCGCCTTGAACGTCTTGTGGTAGGCAAACTGTGACGGCACCAGTATCGGCTGGATCGGTCAGAACTCGCATCGCATTAATCATAGCGCTCATTAGCTGTTCTGGTCTGGAGATACGATCCCAATAACGAGAAACAGGGCGGAAACAGTCATTGGTGCTGATAGTATGGTCGTGGAACGGTTCAACCTGTTGTAAGACTGGATCAGGTTGACGGCAGGCGAAGAGATCACCGGGTAATAACAGCAGAGGAATGCGATTAGCTGTGGCAGTTGCCGCAGCGGTTACCATATTGGTGGAGCCAGGGCCAACAGAGGAGGTTACGGCAAAAATCTGTTTGCGCTTTTTCTGTTTAGCAAAACCTGTGGCGATATGGGCCATACCTTGCTCATTGCATCCTTGGTAAACGGTCAAGTGACCAGGATCTTGCTCCAGTGCTTGCCCCAATCCAACAACATTACCGTGACCAAAAATGGTAAAGATTCCTCTGATGAATGGGTATTGCTCTCCGTCTGCTTCCACATATTGCTGGTTCAGGAATTTCACCAATGCTTGAGCTGTCGTCATTGTTGATTTGTTCATGTTACAGGACTCCATTTTATTCCATTGTTGGCATCACAAAATTGCTGGAATGATGTTCTAGCCTGATACTTGCTGGCCAGCGGCTGGTAACAGTTTTCATGCGGGTGTAGAAGCGAACGCCATCATTACCGTGAACGTTAAGTGGGCCAAAAATTGAGCGTTTCCAGCCCCCGAAGCTGTGGAAGGCCATTGGTACCGGAATGGGGATATTGATGCCTACCATACCCGCTTGTACATCTTCGCTAAACTGGCGAGCTGTTTCTCCGTCGCGGGTGAATATCGCGGTACCATTACCATATTGATGGCAGTTAATTAATGTTAGCGCGGTGGCATAATCGGGTACACGGACAATTGACAGAACAGGACCGAAGATCTCTTCTTGATAGATTTTCATCTCTGGCGTGACATTATCGAACAGCGTCGGGCCAATAAAATAGCCATTTTCATAACCGGGAACCTTGAGTTGACGGCCATCAATTAACAAGCTGGCCCCCTGTTTTTCGCCATTATCGATGTAATCACAGATTTTAGCTTGGTGTTGGGCGGAGATAACGGGACCCATATCGTTTTCTGTAGTTGCGACAATACCGGGACCGACAGATATTTTGTTGATCTGTTGACGTAATTTTTCAATTAATGCATCTGCCGTTTCATCCCCAACCGCTAATACAACAGACAGTGCCATGCAACGTTCACCTGCTGCGCCAAATGCTGCACCTGCAATAGCACTGCTAGCCATATCGAGATCGGCATCTGGCATCAGAATACAGTGATTTTTTGCGCCTCCCAACGCCTGACAGCGTTTCCCGTGAGCTGAGGCGGTAGTGTAGATATATTCAGCGACAGGAGTTGAACCCACAAAGCTGACAGCTTGCACGTGTGGATCTGTTAGTAGTATATCGACAGCTTCTTTATCGCCGTTGATAACATTAAATATGCCATTGGGTAAACCGGATTGTTTAAGTAGTGATGCTAATTCAAGCGCGAGAGAGGGATCTTTTTCTGAAGGTTTCAATACGAAAGTATTCCCTGTCGCTAATGCGATAGGAAACATCCATATAGGAACCATTGCCGGGAAGTTGAAAGGGGTAATGCCAACACAAACGCCTAAAGGCTGCATTAATGAATGGCTATCCACTCCCGTCCCGGTATTCGCGGAATGTTCACCTTTTTGTAGATGAGGGATGCCACAGGCAAACTCAACGACTTCCAGACCACGAGTTAATTCACCAATAGCATCTGAATAGATTTTTCCGTGTTCTTCTGAAATCAATCGTGCCAGCTTGTCTATATTAGCTTCCAGTAATGTTTTGAACTGGAACATGACACGAGCACGTTTCAGTGGTGATACTTTAGACCATTCTCTGTAAGCTTGATGAGCGATTCCAATTGCCTGTTCAACTTCATGGGCTGTGCTTAGTGCTACCTGACGTATCTGTTTTCCTGTTGCTGGATTGAAAACCGGCGAAAAACGGGTGCTATAACTGAGAATAAGTTGCCCATTAACATAATTATGTACCTGTTCCATTCTGAGCCTCTTTTGCGGATTTGATGTTAGTACTGAATCGGAAACTTTGATAATAGATATATGAAATATATGTTTTATTTTCAATGTGATTTGGAACAAAAGGCAATTAATGTGATCGGAGTAAAGTTTTTATGAATTACCGATAATTAGGTGACTAATTAGATGTTAATCAATATAGTGGTAATAATAAATTATTACAATGAATGGATTATGTATTTCATTTTTAACTATAAAAATGAAATATGATTCAGCTTATACGGTAAAACGATTACAATTGCTGGCGATAAATTTTATGGGGGATTTATGTCTGTCGCATCGAATCTGAATGAATTTCAAGAACAAGTCCGTTCACGCTATAGTGAATTGAGTAAACGCCTGCAACAAGTAGCTCGATATGTGCTGGATAATACGAATAGTGTCGCTTTTGATACTGTTGCTGTGATTGCCAGAGAAGCTGATGTTCCTCCATCAACATTAATTCGTTTTGCTAATGCGTTTGATTTCAGTGGTTTTAATGAAATGAAACAGCTATTTCGTATGCATATGGTGGAAGAAACCGCCAGTTATGCAGACCGGGCCAGATTATTTAGAGAATTGGATGGCGAACAGGAACTGCCAGAAGACCCTCAGCATATTTTGCAGGAATTTGCTCGTTCAAATGTGCAGGCTATGCAACAGTTAGCTGCCAGAACAGCCCCCGAAGATTTAAGGAACGCGGTAGACTTATTGGCTCAAGCTAAGAATATTTACATTATTGGGCTGCGTCGTTCTTTTAGTGTGGCGGCTTATCTTTCTTATACATTGAATCACTTGGAATGTCGCCCTTTACTCGTGGATGGTTTGGGGGGGATGTTCAGGGAACAGATTAATTTAATTGGGGAAGAAGATGTTGTTGTTTCAATCAGTTTTACCCCTTATGCAGAAGAGACACTGATGGTCAGTGAACGGGCGGCAAAAGCCGGGGCAAAACAGATTGTGATTACAGATAGCCAGATTAGCCCGCTTGCCAGTTTTAGTGATGTTTGTTTTGTGGTTAAAGAAGCACAGGTGGAAGCATTCCGTTCTCAGTCTGCTACTTTGTGTTTAGTGCAATCTTTGGCGGTTTCTCTGGCTTATCGGCAAGGAAACTTGATTTAATTGTGATATAATGCCTTATATTCCCGACGAACCTCTAATGACTATTGACCCGCAAATTACGGCGGGTTAATGCTTTATCAGGTCAGTAGAAAGCACATATACCCGTCATCTTTCAAGTTGCCTCTTTGTTGGCTGCATTCACTCACCCCGGTCACATAGTTTGCTATGTTCCCGGGGATTCGTTCCCTTGCCGTCGCGATGCATCTTGAAATCCATAGGGTACAATTTAAATAGAGCGTAAACCTGATATTGATAACTGGTTTGTTAGACATAAATGTTGTTGATTCTTATTGGTGATAATTATTTAATAATTATTCTGAGTTATGGTTTTGAAAAGGGATCAATATGATGAGTAAAGGATCGCGTTACATTTTTGTCATTTTATCTGCAATTTCTTTCCAGGCATTTGCCTCAAATTTTGACTACAAAAGTGATATTCCTGCTGATAATAAGCCATCTACGGAATATTTAAAAAAACGGGAAAATCTTAAACCTAAGCATTGGAATGTGGATAGACTCATTACAGATAATAATGCGGCGGAGAAGCGGGAACTGGCAAGACAGATGAAAGAAGATGAACTTAATCGGAAGAGCCGAGAGTTTAATGATCGTGTCAATGATAAAATCCGTCGAGATCTTGAACGCGATGCTCGTATTAAAGAGAACGGGGGCATGACCAGAAGTAACTTTTTTGATCGGGAATAACCGTGACTTAAAGCAACTCGATAGTGAAGTGAATGACCTGTCGGGAAAAATAGGCAGTTTGTCGACAATTGTTGACGCTCTTTCGAAAGAATTTTCTCCATTAGCATGTGAGTATAATGACTTCGTACTAAAGGAGAAGAATATATGGAACAGATCGAATGGACTGACTTTGAGAAAGTTGACATGCGGGTTGGCACAATTATTTCAGTAGAATTGAATCGTAAAGCTAGCAAGCCTGCCTATAAATTACAAATTGATCTTGGCGTGTTGGGCGTTAAAAGCTCAAGCGCCCAGATAACTGTGCATTACACACCTGAACAATTAATTGGTCGTCAGGTTCTTTGTGTATGCAATTTTCCACCAAAACGGATTGCTGGTGTTAAATCGGAGGTATTGCTAACCGGCAGTGTGGATGAAAATGGTGCGGTGGTGATCGCAGAATTTACTCTTCCTGTCCCGAATGGTCATAAATTATTGTAAATCACGCTATTTTGTTGTCGAATGAATGGAGTGTATTTTAATCAGCGACAATGAATATGGCTCTTCAATTACCTTCATTACATTTACGCCGGTATTCTGCTGAAACTATTAGCCATAGCCATCAAGGGTTATGGCAGTTCGTTTTTGGCTATAACGGGCAACTTGAGTTAAACGTAGAAGGGCAACAACGTACCGTTAGTTTTGGAAATGTTGTTATGATCCCACCGGATGCGAAACACAGCTTTTGCGCTAGTGGTGAAAATCAGCAATTGGTGCTGGAGTTGCCTTCGGCACTGTTTAATCCATTACATAGTGATGCTTTCTGGCAACCATTACCTGATTCTGCGCTTGCTCTTATTAAGTGGTTGCATGATTACCCGCCGCCACCCGCTAATCACGCTGATGCTGCCCGTTTGCTGCTGGCTCAGCTACCACAAGTAGGTTCATCTTCAGCGTTGATAGTAAAACTACATCAAGGGCTTGTTGGGCGTCTGCATGAGAAAGTGACGGTGATGGATATGGCTGATATTTGCGCAGTATCTGCCAGTACCTTGCATCGTAAACTGTTTATTGCAACAGGGATGAGTCCAATGACTTATTTGAAAACGTGCCGGATGGAATTTGCCTATAATCTGTTGGCTTACAGTGATAGGCCTTTGGCTGACATTGCTTTTCTGTCTGGTTATGCCTCCCAGTCAGCTTTTACCTTTGCATTTAGTCAACATTATGGTTGTACTCCAGCTAGGTTACGTAAAGCCAAATGATATTTTCAGCATTTTATGACTTGATGCACAACATAATTGTGCGTAATATACAAACAACGAGGATGTTATGGCTGTTGAATTCAGGGATAGATGGTTAGAAAGATTTTATGAGCAAGATTTACCGCACAAATGTATACCTGCATCTCTACAGAGTGCGTTATACCGAAAACTACAAATTCTGGATGCTTCGGTTAAAGAGGCTGATTTGAGAATCCCTCCGGGAAACCATTTTGAGCACTTGAATGGCTATTTGAGGGGATGGTGCTCAATAAGAGTAAATAGGCAATATAGGCTTATTTTTCAGTGGACTGATGGTGTTGCGGTTGATACATATCTGGATCCTCATAACTATTAAACTGAGGGAAATAAATGATGAGAAATACAAAACGTCGCCCGGCAACAGTTGGTGAAATATTGGTGAGTGAGTTTCTGGTGCCCTTGAATATCGAAATTAATGTGCTTGCGGAAGCAATGGCTGTTCACCGTAATACATTAAGTCGAATTGTGCATGATAAAGGTTCGTTAACCGTTCCTATGGCGATTAAATTGGCAGCGGCTTTGGGGAACACTGCGGAATTTTGGCTTAATATTCAACATGCAGTCGAACTATGGGATGTGCGTAATCATGCATATCAAACGGAATTATTGAATGTAAAACAGATAGTTAAGCCATCCGCTACAACGGCAATGCACTAATGTGTTTGTTTTCAAGAGCACAAATGCGTTGAAATACGTAAAGCCATTTTATAGTGAGATGGCTTTACGTTAGCGGTAAATATTATTGAGCTTTCGCTTCTGACTTATCAGCATTATTAAGCAGGCGGCGAATGGGGACAATTAACACCATCAAGACGACTGCACAAATAACCAGAGCTAAAGATACACGGGAGAACAGATCAGGTAGGTTGTCCAGTTGATCAGCGCGTACATGTCCACCAATCAAGCCGGCAGCTAAATTACCTAAAGCGCTTGCACAAAACCACAAGCCCATGACTTGACCACGCATTCGAGATGGGGCCAGTAGCGTCATCGTTGCGAGACCAATGGGGCTAAGGCACAGTTCACCGAGTGTCAGCAATAGAATACTTGCGACCAGCCAGAATGGAGAAACGGTTTCACCTGTTGCGAGTACATTCTGTGCTGCCAGGATCATCAGACCAAAACCACCGGCACCGAACAGAATACCAATAATGAATTTACTGATACTGCTTGGATTGATATTACTTTTTGCCAATACGGGCCATAGCCAACTAAATACGGGAGCCAGTAGGACAATGAATAGTGCGTTGATTGACTGGAACCATACTGTTGGGATTTCAAATCCCATGACTAAGCGGTTAGTATAATCATTGGCAAATAGGTTAAATGAGGTTGGCTTCTGTTCGAATGCAGACCAAAAGAAGGCGGCAGATACCAGTAAAATAAAACAAACCAGTAGGCGAGAACGGTCACTACCGCTCAAACCAGCAAACAGGAACAGATAGACAAAGTAAAGTGTTACACAAGATGAGATGATATAGACCATCGTACTGGCTACAGCCACGGGATTAAATGGAATAATACCGAGGATAAGTAGGGCAATAATCGCAATCATAGCAATAATAGCGGTAAAAACCCATTTGCCGACATTTTTACGTTTGACTGTGGGGCGATCCCAGTTTGAATCCAATCCCCCCTCTTTGTCATAACGGCGCATCAGAGGAACAGCGTAAAATCGGAATATCAGTAGGGCAATCAACATCCCTAGCCCACCAATACCAAAACCCCAATGCCAACCATAATCTTGAATGAGTAAACCGGTAATTAATGGAGAGATAAAGGAGCCCAGATTAATCCCCATATAAAACAGAGAGAAACCACCATCACGACGTGGATCATCTTTTTTATACAGTGTGCCGACCATGACGGTGATACAGGTTTTAAACAGCCCTGTACCTAATACGATCAGTAGTAAGCCGATAAAAAACAGGTGATGACTCAAGAAAGCGGAAAGAGCGATAGACAAGTGCCCTAGTGCAATAATGATTGAGCCATACCAGACTGCTTGACGTTGACCTAACCAGTTATCCGCTAGCCAACCACCGGGTAGTGCGGTCAGATAAACACTGCCTGCAAAGATACCGACAATGGCAGCGGCCTGTTCACGAGGAATACCCATACCACCATCATAGATGGTTGCAGCCATGAATAAGATCAGCAGTGGACGAATGCCGTAGTAAGAGAAACGTTCCCACATTTCTGTGAAGAACAAAGAACTTAATGGATAAGGATGCCCAAAGAAAGTTCTGGTTTTCGTATTGTTAATGGAGGATTGCATCTAAGTTTTCCTATAAGACTACACTCTAAGAGTGCAGTGTGTGTGACAAATAAAGCTTTTAACAAGCTCTTTCAAATTTAGGTTTAGAGCAAACAAAAAAGCCACGTTTTTATTAAATGATGTCCTGTTTTGTTAATATATTTTTAACATATTTTTCGGTCAATTTTATTAACAAGTAAGATATCTCTTACTTTATATTTCATTTTTCAGAGCAAAATCCGACATAAATCTCATTTCTCATCATTGATTGGTTAAAATGAGGATAAGACCTATTGACTTACTTCTATTTATATTCGATGTCTTTTTATGGGGAAAATATTTTAAAATAATAAATTAAGTAATAACTATAATATATAAGACATCTTTTCAAAGGCTAGATATTAACGGTGATAATGAAAGATAAAGAAAGTAAAGTAACCTGATTGTCAACTTAGTATTTATTAGGAAATTTTAGATTAGTCCTTGTTTCTTATATAAAAATTGGAAATAAATTAGATTAAAAAATATGGCATCAGCATTAAGATGAGATAGTGAATTATTGGGGGGATACGAAAGTGATTATGGCTGTTTCCTGGATGAAGAAACAGCCATGAATAAATTTAATGGACTTTATCAGCTTGTCCGTACAGAGAAGGCATACCCTTAGGCCGGGTTTTAAAGCGACGATGCAACCACATATATTGATCAGGTGCCTGTAAAATTTCCTGTTCGACAACTCTATTCATGAAAGCAGCCGCTTTCACTTCATCATCTTTTGGAAATCCTGCCACTGCTGGTTGAATAATCAGTTCATAACCTTTTCCATCAGGCAGACGACGGGGAGTAAATGGGATCATTGCCGGATCAGCGAGGCGTACAAGTATCGACGTGCCTGTGGTGGTTGCAGCGTGTTCTACAGCAAATAGTGGTGCAAATACGCTTTTTCGTGGGCCGTAATCATGATCGGGGGCGTACCAGACAATTTCGCCATTTTTCAGACAGCGGATCATGCCTTTGACATCTTTTCTATCCAGCATATATTTGTTGGAGCGCAGTCGTCCCCATGTTTGTAGCCAATCCATAACTGGATTATCATTTGGTCGGTAGACTCCAATTCCAGGATTGAGCAAACCGAGAATGCGGGCACCGAGTTCCAGCGTCAGGAAATGGATACCAATAACAATAATTCCTTGCCCAGTAGTTTGAATTTTCTGAATATTTTCTCGCCCAATAACTTTAAACCAGCGTTCTATCCGCCAGTCAGGCCAAAACCAAGCCATACCCGTTTCAAATATTCCCATTCCGACGGATTCAAAGTTTTTTATTAATAGCGCGTTGCGCTCCTCTTGTGGCATATCAGGAAAACATAGCTCAAGATTTCTTTCGGCAACTTTGGCACGTTTTTTCAGAAAGCGCATAGAAAATCTGCCCAGACGAGTGCCTATCCGGTAAATAATGGGGTAGGGGAGCAGAACCAGTAAGTAAAGCAGGCTGATACCAAACCAAGTAGGCCAATAACGGGGATGAAGTAGTGAACGTTGAAAAGAAGGTGCTTGTATCATGGATTCTCAGGTTTTTATAGTTCCAATAAGATGGACAAAACAATTTTTCTATTGTGACATTTTTTAACGGGATATCGAAGTTTTCAAGTATGAAATGTTTATGATCTCAATTTTGGTGCACTTAGCTCTTGTCATTGGTAAAGAATGATAGCTCATAATTTACTGATAAATAAAAATTAAAATAGTTTTACAGAGCTATTTACAATTCATGTAGATAATATTACTGTTTATATGAACAGTGTTGTTTGTGGAGGGAAAAATTATGCATGTAGAAGTCACTATCGATAAATCTAAAAAACTGCCAAAAGGTGCCGTCCCTGCGCTTGCTGTAGAACTGGATAACCGTCTTAAACGTCGCTGGCCTGATATTAAAACCAATGTGAAGTTGGCAAGTCATGATGGGCTATCTATTCGTGGTGGCACTCCTGATGACAGGAAAGCCGTTGAAGAGATTCTACAAGAGACATGGGAAAGCGCTGATGATTGGTTCCAGCCTTGATAGAGATTAAGCCATTGCCAGTTAAACTTGCTGGTTGCTAGTCGTTTGGCGTATCTATCTTTGTCCTGTGAGCAAAGGGCTGCGTAATCAATTGATGGGAGGAGGGCCCTCCCGTTTTATTATTACTGATTTCCTATCATTGCGTTACAAATGACTACTCGTTGAAAATCATTTTCGTTATCATATTACGCTTGATAGCGGAGGCTATCACTTATATACCCGTTATCTTTCAAGTTGCCTCTTTGTTGGCTGCACTCGCTTACCCTGGTCACATAGTTCGCTATGCTCCCGGGGATTCGCTCCCTTGCCGTCGCGATGCATCTTGAAATCCATAGGGTATACATCCCTATTTTATGACTTGAAATTCAGGAAAGTACACCATGTCAGTGTTACACAACCGCATTTCTAATAAAGAGCTGAAAGCACGTATGTTGGCGGAGACTCAACCTCGTACGACCATCTCTTTTTATAAATATTTTAACATCTTAGATCCTCTGGCTTTTCGCAACAGCTTGTATCAACAATTTACTGATCTTTCAGTATTTGGCCGGGTTTATATTGCTAAAGAGGGGATCAATGCTCAGATAAGTTTACCAACTCATAATTTAGAAGCATTTAAAGCTTTGCTGTATAGCGTTGATCCTGCATTGGATAATTTGAGGCTGAATATTGCGCTTGATGATGATGGGAAATCTTTCTGGGTTTTGCGTATGAAAGTACGTGACCGCGTAGTGGCTGATGGGATTGAAGATGAAACTTTTGATCCATCAAAAACCGGCGAGTACCTTAAAGCTGAGCAGGTCAACCAGATGCTGGATGATCCTGATACGCTATTTGTTGATATGCGCAATCACTATGAATATGAAGTCGGGCATTTTGAAAATGCAATTGAAATTCCTTCTGATACATTCCGTGAACAGCTGCCAATGGCTGCGGAAATATTGCAGGATAATAAGGATAAAAATATTGTAATGTACTGCACCGGTGGTATTCGCTGTGAAAAAGCCAGTGCTTATATGCTGCACAATGGCTTTAAAAACGTCTATCACGTAGAGGGCGGTATTATCGAATATGCCCGTAAAGCGAGAGAACAGGGATTACCGGTACGTTTTATTGGTAAAAACTTTGTCTTTGATGAGCGGATGGGAGAGCGTATTTCAGACGATGTGATTGCTCATTGCCATCAATGTGGCGTGTCTTGCGACAGCCATACTAATTGTAAAAATGAAGGTTGCCACTTGCTATTTATTCAGTGTCCAGAGTGTGCAACTAAATTTGAAGGCTGTTGTAGTGAAATGTGCAGAGAAGAAGTCAGGTTACCGGAAACCGAGCAGCGTGCTCGCCGTGCCGGTCGTGAAAATGGAGCAAAAATATTTAATAAATCCCGGCATCGTCTACAGGATGGGTTGAACAGTACTTCACTACAGTCTGTTGAATAACGTGATTAATCGCTGGCACAGCGATCAATGTGCCAGTTTATTTGATTTATACCCGTTATCTTTCAAGTTGCCTCTTTGTTGGCTGCACTCACTCACCCCGGTCACATAGTTATCTATGCTCCCGGGGATTCGCTCCCTTGCCGTCGCGATGCATCTTGAAATCCATAGGGTATAGTTAATAGAATACTTTAATAGAGGTATTTAAATACATTGTAAATAAAGCAGAGTTCAATTCTATTATGCACATTTATTTTTTCAGTAATGTGTCTTTTATGAGAATAGACTGTGCTATTACTGATTTTTAACTTTTTTGATATCTGGTAATTAGGGATTTCTTGCATCCAGTAATCGATAACTTTGTGCTCTTGAGGGCTGAAAATAGAACAGCATTGGTCAACTGTTGTTTTATGTCTCTGAATTTCCTGTAATGTAATTTTGCTAATCTTATTAAGCAGGTAGGTAAGATTTCTCTTTGCCAGAATAAAAACACTATCCTTCAATGTAATATAATGGTCACAATAAGGATAGGCGCTATCGAGGTATATATAAATACGAGTGTTATCTATAAGTGTAATGAATTTCTGTAAATCGGAACAGTAACTGGCATGATGACAATAATGTGTCAAATTAGCTAAAACAATATCAGGAGCAAAATGAGTGACAATATTTATAGCCTCATTAATTGACGGTGAGTCAACAATTTCAAGATCTTCGGCATTATCATTTTTCTTTAAAAACTCTCTGATACCTGAACGGGTATAATAGCACTCTTCAACAATTAAGATTTTCATTATTGTACATCCCTGTTCCTGTTTGGCCAAACTCACAATAAACGCCCCATCTATTAGTAGTCAACTCGGCAATTGTGATGGTTAAGTTAACTTAATCCGAAATTATTATATAGTGATATGGTATTCCAGACAAAATCTTTGAGATGAATTGATGTGTCTCCTGCCCGGACACCCATTTGTACGGGTGTCCGGGTTTAAGATTATTAATGTTTCGTATGGGTTAGATCACTGTATTCTGAAGATTCGATCTTTTCAATTCCTGCTTGGAGGATGTATATCAATTGCTTTGCAATGTCAGTTGTCAACCATAAGGTTCGATCTACCATGACATGTTCTGGTGTTTGATCTTGGGAGGACAAATAGTGAAGGCGTAGCATCATTGCATCATATGTATCAACGGTACTGACATCCCAACCTACAACAGGATGCGTTTGAATAACCTCATCTTTACTGCCCATAAAACCTCCTAATCAGATCACTGCATTATTTATTAATATCATTGACTAAGAGCAAACTACCTCATTCTTGAATGAGTCATTAGTTAGTATATGCTTTTTAATGAAAGTAAGAAGGTTTTTTGTTAGGAATTGTAAGTCAATTTGTTGGTGTGTTGATAACTATGTAAATTAATGGGGATGATGACCATCCCCATGTTATATCAGTCTGCTACTTTCACATCCCAACGGGCATCTTCGCCAGCCAAAAATGGAATAAGCCTTTCATTATTACAATCGATATATTCAATGATGGTAGAGGATTTGCGAGTCAGTTCGATAAAGCCCTCATTGACAGGTAGCCCGTAAAATTTAGGGCCATTAAGTGAACAGAAAGCTTCAAAATGCGGTAATGCATTCATCTCCTCAAACACTGTTGCATAAGCAGGTAACGCTGATGGTGCGTTAAAGACGCCGGCACAACCACAGGAGGATTCTTTCTTGTGTTGAGCATGTGGTGCCGAGTCTGTGCCCAGGAAGAAGCGATCACAACCACTGGCGATGGCTGCTCGTAAAGCTTCTTGATGCACATTACGTTTCAGCACAGGCAGACAGTACAGATGTGGACGGATCCCACCAACCAGCATATGGTTGCGGTTGAACATGAGATGCTGTGGAGTTAATGTCGCTGCCAGATTGTTATCGCTTTCCAGCACATATTGCGCAGCTTCTTTGGTCGTTATATGCTCAAACACAACTTTCAGTGCCGGGAACTGGTTACGTAGTGGTTCCATAACTTGTTCAATAAAACGGGCTTCTCGATCAAAAATATCAATATGAGAAGCAGTAACCTCACCGTGGACGAGTAGAGGCATCTCTAATTTTTCCATAACGGCTAATAGTGGATAAATATTCTTTATATCAGAGACGCCGTGGCTTGAATTGGTTGTGGCATTGGCAGGGTAGAGCTTACAGGCGGTAAAAATGCCTTCTTTATAACCTATTTCTATCTGAGAACTTTCAGTAGTGTTAGTAAGATAACAGGTCATAAGGGGCTGGAAGTTATGCCCTTCGGGAATGGCTGCCAATATTCTGTCTCTATAGGCCTTAGCACTGACCACTTCTGTAATCGGCGAAAGCAGATTAGGCATGACGATAGCACGGCCAAAGTAACGACTGGTATAGGGAACGACAGTTTTTAACATTTCACCATCACGAAAATGAATGTGCCAGTCATCAGGGCGGCGGATTTTTATTGTGTATGATTCAGTGGTCATGAGAAACCGGCTCCAGTATATATGATAGGAACGAAAGATGCTGAGTTCAGCATATCCAGGCCGGGAATGGATGATAAAGCTAAAATGGTTGAATAGCTATTAATGAATATAATTTTTAGAAAAAAATTCAGCCAAATCAATTAGATTAGGGTAGTCAGAGGTGGATTTTCTTATAACAAAGGAAAAATAAAATATGAGGGTAAAAAAGAGATGAAGTTGGCTCCTCCAACTGGATTTGAACCAGTGACATACGGATTAACAGTCCGCCGTTCTACCGACTGAACTATGGAGGAACTCCTTCACAACGGGGCGTATATTAGTGATATGTTTCGGCTTTGTCAAAGTATAAAACAATAGAAAAAGTTTGTTTGCTGGCAAAATGCACTTGTTGTTATATTTTTATGCTAGTTACTTGAGATTTGATGGAATTTTATTCCATTAACGTAAGTTGAATAGAACTACCGTGCTTATGTTATGAGTAAATAGTTGGGAGAATTAAGTAGAGAAGTCAGAATAGCAAAAATCCCGCATTAAGCGGGATTTTCATAATTTGGCTCCTCCAACTGGACTTGAACCAGTGACATACGGATTAACAGTCCGCCGTTCTACCGACTGAACTATGGAGGAACTCCTTCACAACGGGGTGAATATTAACGATATGCTTTTGCTTTGTCAAAGCAGAAAATAACAAAAATGGTCTGTTTGCTGTCAAACTGAACTTTTTGATCTATTTTTATGCCAAATAAGGCTTATTTGCTGGAGATGTATGCTATAGAAGCGGATTGATGTTGATTAGAATTGTTATATTACGTTGTAAGCGACGGGTGGAATTAGGAATGCAAGAAGCCCGCACTTGGCGGGCTTCTTATGAATTTGGCTCCTCCAACTGGACTCGAACCAGTGACATACGGATTAACAGTCCGCCGTTCTACCGACTGAACTATGGAGGAATTGTCCTTGACAACGAGGCGAATAATATCTGGGTATTTTGGGCTTGTCAAAGGGGAAAAGTAAAAATTGAGTTTGATTGGTTAACTGATGTTCAATAATGATGTTTTTTACCATTTTTTTGTCAATTAAATTTTTCAGCGCAAGAAACACGAGAGTTAACTGATATTTACCCATGATAATTAGATGGTGAAAATACCATCTATATTTTTATTTAGAAAATAATTAATTATGAGCATTAAAAATATAATTAAATATATATTAGATAATTTTTTCTTTGTGTTATTTATGATATTTTTATATTTCATGGTAATTTTCCTATTTTATCTGTTTTAACAGATCACTTATTGTATTTTGATATTTATTATCGGATTTACTTGTCTATAATTATTAACTGAAAAAGTAATTTATTATTTAATATCTGATTTGGCAAACATGATATTAATCCACGCCAAAGCGAATGATAAAGAGTTTGACATTAATAATGAAATCTCATTTTCTGCTAGTATACTAAGATATTCTCGATCTAATAATGTATTTGCATATGCATATAAAATGCAATGAAATGAATAAAAACTATTTCAAAAAATATTTTAAATTAAATAATTGGTAAGGAGGTGGAAATAATTTTAAATATAAAACAAGCAGATAATATTCCCCCCGAAAAGAGTGGTTAATTTTCTGGTGATTTTTATAAAACAGATGAGGAGAAGTCATGAAGTTTTTAATTAATACTGATGTAACTAACTGGGTTTCACATAAAGACTGGTTTAACGTTCCATTACGATTGTTTGTAGTTCTACAGGATGATGATGGTTCTGTATCATTAGAAAATTACAAAAGTAAAATTGTGGTGAATGGCTTGAATGAAGGCGAATATGAAATCGTAAATAACAATAGCATATTTGATCCCATTAGTAGAGCATCTGAAATATTAGTAAAAATCAAGACAGATCAGAGAGTTAATGCAACAATTGGCTTTGATGCCGAAGTAACGGATGCGAGTGGTGGTGTGGTAGCGAAAGCCGCTCTGAGTCGATTTAAACTAAAGTCAGTGGGATTGGCAGCACCTGTATATCCGGCACATTATGATAATGTTATTAGCGGTGATGATATAAAAGCAGGAGTTAGAGTACTTTTTACTGATTCTAATATTTTAGATAAACATGAACTGAAATTTGTTTTTGATAATGATAATGTTGAAGTTGTTCCTGGTGTGCAAAATAGCGGTGATATTCGTAGTTTGCCGGTGAAAAATGATCTCCTTACTGAAGGTAAACATGATAGCCTTTATTATACTATTAGCGAAAGCGGTACTGCTAGATTTTCTGCTATTCAACGTGTGCTTGTAGAGCTTGATGAAGATTCTGCAACAGTCCAGGTCCGTCGTGATTTAGAAGTGCCTTATATTGAAGAGTATGATGAAAATAGGGGCCGACCAATTGGTGAGAGTATTATTGATTATGACATCAATATTTTGGTCAACGATGTAAAACTTAAAGATAAGGAGTTGAAAAAAGGTACAGTACACATAAGAGGGTATTCTGCTGACAATCGAGATACAGGGGAATTAGTATTAAAGATAGATTCTTTACAAGGTAGTGAAGATAATATTTTTCGGTTAGCTGTAATTAAGCCTGAAGAAAATGCAGATGGTCAGCCGGGTGGAGTTGATTTCTTTAATTATATAGGTAATGGTCAGGTAAGAATTCACTACGAAATATCATTTGTTGGTGAAGTGAATATATTGCATAAATCTAAAGAGAAGATTTATAAGGTAGTTCTGGATTGATTATTTTGGTGCCGGCGAATGTGTTGTTGCTTACATAGAAAAAAAGCCCAATTCTTATTGGGCTTTTTTGCATGCTAGCCATATTTTTTGTATACCAGCTATTCTATGCGTACTAGAGATTCTCTTTAACATCTCCAGGCTTGAATTTGGCTCCTCCAACTGGACTTGAACCAGTGACATACGGATTAACAGTCCGCCGTTCTACCGACTGAACTATGGAGGAATCGTTCTTGAGAACGGGGCGCATACTAGCGATCAATTGAAACGCTGTCAACGCAAAAAAGCTTACTAGTTTATTATTTGCTTGCCATATGAGCGCATTGTCTTATAACTGTGCTATTTCACTGAAGTTGAGTACTTTTGTTCATTTTATCGGCTATTCATGATCGGTAACGATGTTGCTATATGTGATTGCTCAGGAAACACCATGATATAAACATCATAAAAATGAATTTCACCTTTCATTTGTATAATGCGCTTGATTTCATCTTTTATTGCCAATGGAACATGAGGGTGGGAACAAAGCTCTTTGATTGCGCAGTCTGAGATTTTTTCGCTGACGAACCATTCGCCGTTGTAACATACCCGTAGATCAAGTACGCCGATATCATCAAACCGATACACAGGTTTGATTTCGAGTAATAAAACCGCCGACATAATAATGAAGAGTACTGTAAAAGCTAGCAGTGAAAGTAAACTAAAATATGGGGCATACCAGATAAGTGCAGCGAGAAACAGGTAGGATACAAGCATAGCCAGGCAGAGATAAGGATGGTTGCTGATAAATTGGCTGTTAAAACGGGGTTTACCATCACGTTGTTCTTCGATGTTGATTCGTTCAAGATCCTGAATCAGTATCTGTTTAATGATATTCATATATTGACCTGATTAAGCAAAAGAAAAGTGAAATATTTTCATAACTATACCCTATGGATTTCAAGATGCATCGCGGCGGCAAGGGAGCGAATCCCCGGGAGCATAGAGAACTATGTGACCGGGGTGAGTGAGTGCAGCCAACAAAGAGGCAACTTGAAAGATGACGGGTATATATTGCCCTTAAGGCTAGCATGGGGGAGGTGATCTTACGTAGATCAGTTGTTTTATTTTAATCTGCCAATTGTTATTGACTAAGATTAACTCTAATGCTTTCATTAAGATAAAGGTTGAATAAATCAAAAAAATTTATAACTAATGACATTGTTTGTTAAATTATTGCTTTAATAATGAGCATAAATATTTTTTTTAAAACACCAATGCATAAAAAGGTTGCTATTCCTTTTCTATCATGAGTTAATGCAGCCGGCCTGATTAACAGACCTACTTTATGTACGACATCTTGAGTTAATGAGTTATGTGTAAGTGTTATCCTCAGATAGCCTTTGTTGACGCGTTTCCTTCTTAGTGCCTCCATAAGTAATAGCTGATATAACTGGCCAATACATGCCCAATGGTGGCAAAATTTTTTTGATATATAGGAAAGTCACAATGTCTGACAAAATGAAAGGTCAAGTGAAGTGGTTCAACGAGTCTAAAGGCTTCGGTTTCATCACCCCAGCTGACGGTAGCAAAGACGTATTCGTTCACTTCTCTGCCATTCAGGGTAACGGTTTCAAAACTTTGGCAGAAGGCCAGAACGTAGAATTCACCATTGAAAATGGTGCAAAAGGCCCAGCAGCAGCAAACGTAATGGCTATCTGATTGCTTGGATGATTTTGAAGCCCGTCACTATTTTCTATAGTGACGGGCTTTTTCTTTGCTAAAGCCATATCCTTCTTTACTTATTAATTACTCCTGATTATACTTCGTACGAATTTTATTGGAGAGATAGCCATTGGATAGTCAAAGTTTTCGGTTAAATAGACAATAAAACGGCAAGCTATTTATTTCCTTCCGATTTGCTGCTTGCCAAATAAAGCGGGCAGTACCACTCAAAATATCTGAGCTGTACTTACTCAAAGAATGATGTTATCCGGTTTTGGTCAAATAACCGGGATAGTATGTTGGGTTTTTATTATGCTGTTATATATTTACGCTTTGTTACCTCCAGGTATGGACAGAAAATAGGGCTGAATTAAATATTCAGCATACATTTCTGTGTGCAAAACAAATGCACATGATTATTTATCCATTTGGTTGTATGGAGAATGTCATGTTAATAACTCCTTTTGTCTTTCATTTATTATCGGCTATGTGTTTTGGCGCATTAATTGGTGCTGAGCGCCAATGGCGTCAACGTATGGCAGGTTTAAGAACCAATGCATTAGTTGCGACCGGTGCAGCAGTTTTTATCCTCAGTTCAATAACAACTTCACCCGATAGTGCTGGTCGTATTGCTGCACAAGTTGTTTCAGGTATTGGTTTCCTTGGTGCGGGTGTCATTATGCGGGAAGGTATGAACATTCATGGATTAAATACCGCAGCAACTTTATGGTGCTCGGCTGGAATTGGTGTGCTGTGTGGCTTGGGACAATATTGGCTAGCAGGGATAGCGACAGCGATTATTCTTTGCGCAAATATATTGTTACGTGAAGCAGCTTTGCGCATTAATTTACAACCCAGGCAGCAGGCTATTGATCAAGTACAGTGTTATAAAATTCACATAGTGTGTGACAGTGATGACGAAATTCTGGTGAGAACTTTGGTGTTACAGGCTCTCAATGGAGTCGCTGTGAGGCTACGATCACTGAGTTTCGCTGCTAGAGTTCAATCTGGAAAATTTGAAGTGTGCGCTGAAGTGTTAGCAACTCTGGATGAGCAAAAAGAGATTGAAGCAATTGTTTGTCGTATAAGTCTGGAAAAGAGCGTTAGCTCAATAAACTGGAAAATTGTTTCTGAACTACCGATCTGAAAGTCTTTTGTGTAAAACAGTTATCACTAATTTGATAAGGAATCATAATTTTCGTCATAAGAAACAAACAAAGCGTTGCCTATGGTGTGTTTCCCCAGTTAGGCAACGTATAATTAAGAAATTATTTAGAACTATTTTCCAAATAATTAAGGTGAATATTTCGTCCGTAATGCTTTTATTTATATGCTGGTGATTTTGGCAAGGATAAATTATAAACAAAGCTGTGAAGCTTGTGATTAGAGTGGTGGTAACAGTACTGCGTTGTAGTTTTACAGATCCTGGTACTCAGAATGATTGATCGCATATCTTGTACCAAGAGAGATTATGTTCTTGCTGCTATTTGAGGCAGATACGCGAAGTGGTATTGGTCAAATAGTTACTATTGTTACAATTAAATCTATTGTTGATTAATGGCTTCTCCAAGTAAAAATCGTTCGATGCGGTATTTTTAGCCTTGGTTTTGTCACTGGACTGACTGTTGAACATTGCTATTCTCATATCAGAATTTAGCCGTGGTAAACCTGATATAGGTATCATACGCGGGTACAGAAAAATTGATGAGTTGATATTTAATTTGGTTCTCCATCAGCTGCTCATTATTGCTCAGAATTTTCAGTGAAAATATCAATTATTTTCAAAGGGTAAGTAGAAGAAGTGATCTAAGTTTGTTCTTATATAAGAGTAAAATAGATAATAATTCTGCTTGATGGAGAATGTCGTGAAAAAATAATGGAAGTGGCTGATGGTTACCATCAGACAAAATTTTAGAGTATTAATTTAACAGTTCGATATTTATCCGATGATAAAGTAAAAACGTTTGTCATCTTTATGGTGATGAAAGAGTGATGATATTACAGGAGTTGCTAACTTTCCTTGATCCAGTGGAGGGGAGTGTGGTCCCTGTTATTTCTGTATTAAGAAAGAGTAACACAGCAGCAGGAGTTCTTACCGTGGATAATTCTGCTATTACTGTCAGGATTTGTCATGATGTAGGGTTAGAACTCAAAGTTATTTTAGCATTCTAACAAACAGAGTTGATGGTGACTGAAATCTTGAGAAATGAAATCAGATTGGTATTTAGCAAACTGTGTATCGTAAAAATCCTGTATTGCAAAAGAACGGGCATACAGTTGGTTTCTTGATGATAACATTAATGGTGCTGTGGTATTGAGATACGCTGATGTAGGAGTTTTTGTTAGCAAAGGTACAGATAGTGCAAAAAAAGCGATAGATATTACTAGGCTTGATAAGAGTTTAGGGGTGTCAAATGAAGGGCCGTTAAGAGAAGAGAGGCGAGTGGGAGTATTATCAAGTGCTTGAATATAACGGCAAGTTTGAATTTTGGAATGTTTTTTCAATATTGGTTACCAGAGTCTTTATTCCATTCTTTTTGGCGCAAAATATTCATTTACTAGTACAAGATCTGATGTGTGATATTTCTTGGTTTTTTTACATTGAGGTAAAATGGATTAAACGGTTCTTGAGAAGATCATTATAAATGAGGTATTAAAAATGTTGGATATTCTATGGTATTGGTGGAGCTAGTTTGTTTTATTTTTATCTTATAGATATATATGTTGATATTTATAATTTTTTAGTGAAAAATTTTGTTCATCAGGTTTTATTTTAGCCAGATTAGTGTATTGAATTGTTATTTTTTCAGATATCTTTTGTTCATATATTGTGCATATAAAGGATGTGTTTTGTCCAAAAAACAGATGCATTTCCAGTGTTATTGATTACATAATTGATAATGATTCTCGATAGCTATATTCCCTTCTTGTTTGATGAACTATTGGGTTTAGTGCCTTTGTTCTGAGAGTGTTTCTGTGATTAGGTTAGGTTGTAATCTGTTGTTGCATTAACTGTCATATTTGAGGAATAGTTATAATTACTCGGAAAATTATCACTATTATTTATATAGGAAAATAAATTTCTTATCAAAATCCTATTTTTTCATCTTTTTTATGGAATATCAGGATATTTATATCACCAATGATTATTGATTTCATTATTCTGATGGGAAATGATATTGATTTTTATCTCTATTCCTATTAGTTATTTGTGCGGTAAATCTCAATTAATTATTTTGTTCCTATAGAGTTAATTGTTTTATCTATTCTTATCATTTAAGAAAATGACATTTTTGATATATGTTAATGACATTATTAGCTGTGTTTTTTATATGTATAAATAATGTTTTTGTGATGATAGTCGTAAATATTACATGAAATAATGAAAAATGGAAAAAATGACTTTTAATATTTCACTTGATTTGTATCATAAGAATATGAATTGGGAAATAGCGTGTGTTTTTATTTAAATATTAATGTGTAAACTATTCATTTCTTGTATTATATAAAGAGTGGTAATTTAATTTATGATAGGTATTTAATAGGATTATATATTTATGTGGTTTGGAGGTTTTATTTCTGGAATTGTATTTCTTATATAGAACTTTAAAGCAGATTGTAGGGATAATAAATCATATTCAATTCGTTTAAAATGCCTAATGTTTTTAAAATATATATATTGACCATGTGTAAATTTAATTAATGGTTAATTTTAAGTATGAAGACTAAAGATGAAAAAGATAAAGTAATTGATAGAGAGGTTTTGCGTATTATTATATTATGAAATACAATATTTGATAAGTTTTTCTAATTAATTTTGCTGCTATTTGGGTTGTCAGGAGTCGAAATAGGCCGATTTTTCTGGCTATCTCTGTGCTGGATATTGATTGTTATGCAATCAATAAAATGTTGTTATAGTTGTTTTTTTATTCATTATCTTACTGTATTTTATGCTATTTTTGTATGGTTAGTGTTATCTGTGCATTGAGGTATGCATTTTTAGTTAAACCTTTTGGTTAAAGAAAGTACAAATCTAAACGAAAAGTGATCATACCAGTATCTTTTTTACAACCAAATTTTACATAAACCCAATCTGTTTTATCGTACAAATGGAGATTCTGGATCTCAGAATAAGATTATTGTTTACACTTATTACTCAGGGATAAAACTGTCTTTTTTAGTGTTAGTTTGACTCAGGATAGGATTTTTTATCGTTATTTTAAATTTATAAGTTTAATAGATCGTATAAAATCAAAAAATATATCTAATATTTTTATTTAGATAATTTAACTTATTAAAATTGAGAATTCGGATTTTATTTAATTGTTTGAATAGTTAATGAGCAATTCATCGATTAAATGCATATTAAAAGCCCTTGTTTTTGTGAGTTATGTCACATAGTATTTAAAATTGCGCCCTCTTTCCGTTGTATAAGTTGATGATTCAGGAGTAAAGTTGTTCTGCATTAAGAATATTCTTAATCGCTAATGAAAAATGTTATATCAGGTAACGCAATAATACTTTTGCAGCTCACTACCGCAATATTTTTGAAGTTGGATGAATCAAAAGTAATACAAAGGATGGTTACTGCTCTGACTAAGCCTGTATATTTTAGTTATGTAAGAGATTATTAATCCCTAAGCTATTTTAGGAATTTTGTCACGAGTGGTTTTTCGAACACTTAACTGATTTTTTAATGTAATCGGACGGGATAGAGAAATGAGTACGGTTGAATTGCTCAAACATATTTATGACATAAATTTATCGTATTTGCTTTTAGCTCAGCGATTAATTAACCATGAAAAAGCGTCAGCGATGTTCCGTTTAGGTATTAGCGATTCTATGGCTGATACGTTGTCTGAATTGTCATTACCTCAGTTGGTCAAGCTCGCTGAGACTAATCAATTAGTCTGTAATTTCCGGTTCGAAGACAGTGAGACTATTCAGCAGCTTACTAGGGAATCTCGAGTGGATGATTTACAACAAATACATACAGGCATTTTGTTATCTACTCATTTATTTCAGAAGTTATCTTCGAAAGACGATACGTCAGTGAAAAAAAGAGCATAAGAGATGGCCGAGAAAAGTATAGTTCAAGAAGCTAAGGATATACAGTTGGCGATGGAACTCATCACTTTGGGGGCACGGTTACAAATGCTTGAAAGTGAAACGCAATTGAGCAGAGGGCGACTAATTAAACTTTATAAAGAATTGAGGGGGAGTCCTCCGCCAAAGGGGATGCTGCCTTTTTCAACAGATTGGTTTATGACGTGGGAACAGAATATTCATTCATCGATGTTCTATAATGCCTATCGTTTTTTACTCAAGAGTGGTTATTGTGAAGGTGTAGAGGCTGTTGTTAAAGCGTATCGACTCTATCTTGAACAATGTCCTCCTGTTGAAGGGGACGCACCGGTTTTGGCGTTGACTCGTGCCTGGACGTTGGTACGTTTTGTGGACAGTGGCATGTTGCAACCTTCACAATGTCGGACCTGTGGTGGAACTTTTATTACTCATGCTCATCAACCTGTGAATAGCTTTGTTTGTAGCCTTTGCCAACCGCCATCACGTGCAGTAAAAAAACGTAAACTTTCCTCTGAGTCTGCCGATACTAATTCACAACTGCTGGATGGACTTGCTCAGCACGCAGTGTGAATTTAAATGGGAAAATTATTCCTACAGGTTACAGATTTTACTTTTTCTCCTGTAACCTGTATTGAAACCACAACCATTCTGGATTCAAACTGCTCAACTTCCCATCCGCTCACCAACTTAGCTAAAGGATATCGCGTGTTAGTACTTTTAGGATATATCGTAGTTTTTGGTGCGGTAATCGGTGGTTACCTGATTGTAGGTGGTCATTTGGGCGCACTTTATCAACCCGCTGAATTTTTAATTATCACTGGTGCTGGTATCGGTGCTTTCATTGTTGGTAACAACGGAAAAGCGATTAAGGCAACATTACGTGTTTTGCCAAAGGTAATGCGTAGATCTAAATATAACAAGGTGATGTATATGGATCTGATGGCGTTGCTTTTTCGATTGTTAGCAAAATCTCGCATGCAGGGTCTCTTAGCATTAGAGCGAGATATCGAACATCCTCAGCAGAGCGATATTTTCACCCAGTATCCGCGTTTGCTTAAGGATAAGCATTTGATGGATTTTATCACTGACTACATGCGATTGATTGTCAGCGGCAATATGAATCCCCATGAAATTGAAGCTTTGATGGATGAAGAAATTGAAACTTATGAGCAGGAAAGCGAGATTCCGGCAACCAGCTTGATGATGGTTGGAGATTCTCTTCCTGCTTTTGGTATTGTCGCTGCTGTTATGGGGGTTGTTAATGCTTTGGGTTCGGCAGATCGCCCGGCAGGAGAACTTGGCGTGCTGATTGCTCATGCAATGGTTGGGACATTCCTCGGTATTTTGCTGGCATATGGTTTTATCTCGCCATTGGCAACATTGTTACGTCAGCGCAGCGGTGAACATCTTAAAATGATGCAATGCATTAAAGTGACATTATTATCCAGCCTGAATGGTTATGCTCCGCAAATTGCGGTTGAATTTGGCCGTAAGACACTGTATCTCACAGATCGCCCTTCTTTCACTGAGTTGGAAGAACATGTTCGCCGGGTAAAATCACCTGTTCAACAAGAAACTGAAGAACAGGCATGAAGGCGCGTAACGTCTCTGTCATTAGGGTAAAAAGACGTAAAAGGAATGGCATCAAACATCATGGTGGTTCATGGAAAATTGCTTATGCTGATTTTATGACCGCCATGATGGCATTTTTTCTGGTTATGTGGTTGTTGGCAATTTCCAGCCCACAAGAATTGACCCGAATTGCAGAATATTTTCGTACCCCGTTACAAGTTGCAATCAATAAAGGGGAGCGTAGCAGTGATAGCTCGAATCCTATTCCCGGAGGGGGGGAAGATGTGCTTCATCAGGAAGGCGATATTTTGCGTCAGGTTGAAGTCGTTGAAGCTAATGATGAGGCTCGCAAGTTAAATAGGCTGCGTGAGCAACTCGATCAGTTGATCATTACTGATCCTCGCCTTAAAGCATTACGTCCACATCTGTTGATTGACATGATGGATGAAGGGTTACGTATCCAGATTATTGACCGGGAAAACCGGCCAATGTTTATGGTTGGCAGTGCAAAAGTTGAAAGTTACATGAGTGACATTTTGCGGGCTATTGCACCAATCTTGAACGATATTCCCAATAAAATCAGCCTATCAGGTCATACTGATGACTTGAAATATGCTAATGGTGAGCGTGGTTACAGTAACTGGGAACTCTCCGCAGATCGGGCGAATGCATCAAGGAGAGAGCTGTTGATAGGTGGGCTGGATGAAGTAAAGATATTGCGGGTGGTTGGTATGGCTTCAACGGTTCGTCTGAAACAGGAAGATGCCAGCGCACCGGTTAACCGTCGCATCAGTATTTTAGTGCTCAATAAACAAGCGGAAGAGCGGATTGAACAGCAAAACACCGGCAGCGATTCCTTGATTATTAATGATAGTAAGGAAATTCACGAGGTGATTGGAAAGGATTCAGCTGAAAGTAGGCCAACACAACAGTCCAATGAAATCACAGTATTGGCCCAGCCAGCACCAGCGTCGTTGAGTGCTGAGCCTAATCGTGTACCGACCAAGGTGACAAAGTAACGATGGATATTACCGCGTTTTATCAGACTTTTTTTGATGAAGCAGACGAATTGCTGGAGGATATGGAACAGCATCTATTGCAGCTCGATCCTGATGCGCCAGATCAGGAGCAATTGAATGCTATTTTTCGTAGTGCTCACTCAATAAAAGGTGGCGCTGCGACTTTTGGTTTTATCAAACTACAGCAAACCACGCATGTTCTGGAAAATTTGCTGGACAGTGCCAGACGAGATGAAATGAGTCTGACGACTGATATTATCAACCTGTTTTTAGAAGCGAAAGATATTATGCAGCAACAGTTGGATGCCTATAAAAGTTCTCAGGAGCCGGATGAAAGTGCGTTTACCTACATCTGTGAGACTTTGCGCCAGCTTGCATTGGAAGTACAGAGAGAGAATGAAGGCGGGGTTGAGTCTGTCATAGATGCGGTGATGCCAGAGGTGACTGAATCTGAACCAGAATTAAAATCGGAGCCTGTTGCGACTGAAAATCAGCAAGGTAGAGTTCGGGTTCATCTTTCTGGTCTGAAAGAGCGTGAAGTTTCTCTGATGCTTGATGAGCTGAGTAATCTGGGGGAGGTTTATGATGCTGAACAGACTAGGGATAGTGTTGAAGCATCATTGGTAACATCAGCCACAGAGGATGATATCACGGCAGTTCTCTGTTTTGTTATTGAACCGGAACAGATCACTTTCTTGCCGGTAGCTGAACCCAAAGACAAAGTTAAAAATAAAGATACAGCTAAAGTCGTTAAAACAACTACGCCGGAGAAAGGTTCCACACCGCCTGCCGGGCGTCCTGCGCCGATACCACCGGCTGGATCGCCACGTCAACGGGCAGAATCTTCCAGTATTCGGGTTGCGGTTGAGAAGGTTGATCAACTGATAAATCTGGTTGGTGAACTGGTTATTACTCAATCTATGTTGGCTCAGCACTGTAACGCTCTTGAACCGACTTTGCATGGCGATTTGCTAAATTGCATGGTTCAGTTACAGAGAAATTCCAGAGATTTGCAAGAATCTGTGATGTCTATCCGTATGATGCCGATGGAATATGTGTTCAGCCGTTACCCGCGTTTAGTCAGGGATCTTGCTAGCAAGCTGAATAAAAAAGTGGATCTCACTTTGGTTGGCAGTTCCACAGAATTGGATAAGAGTTTAATCGAGCGCATTATTGATCCGCTGACTCATCTAGTCCGTAACAGTCTAGATCATGGTATTGAAGAACCAGAAGCTCGGCTTGCTGTGGGTAAACCTGAAACGGGCAACTTGACACTTTCTGCTGAACATCAGGGTGGGAATATTTGTATTGAAGTTGTAGATGATGGCGCCGGGTTGAACCGTGAAAAGATTCTGGCCAAAGCGACATCACAAGGGCTTTCAGTCAGTGAAAACATGAGTAACGAAGAGGTTGCGATGTTGATTTTCGCGCCTGGTTTTTCCACGGCTGAAGTTGTAACAGATGTATCTGGCCGCGGTGTAGGAATGGACGTAGTTAAGCGAAATATTCAGGAAATGGGAGGGCAAATCCAAATTAACTTCCAGGCAGGTAAAGGGACAGTGACGCGGATTTTGTTACCTCTGACACTGGCAATCCTTGATGGTATGTCAGTGAAAGTGAATGACGAAGTGTTTATTTTGCCGTTAAGTGCAGTAGTAAGTTCTCTTCAACCGCAGGAAGAAGATATTTATCCCTTGGCGGGAGATGAAAAATTATTGCATGTCAGAGGAGAATACTTGCCACTCATTAAGTTATATCGAGTTTTTGATATTCCTGATGCAAAGACAGATCCGACGAAAGGGATTATTGTGATTGTACAAAGTGCCGGCCGTCGTTATGCCTTGCTGGTTGATCAATTAGTTGGGCAGCATCAAGTGGTTGTGAAAAATATCGAAAGTAACTATCGCAAGGTACCCGGGATCTCCGCTGCCACAATTATGGGTGATGGCAGTGTGGCGTTGATTATTGATATTTCTGCCTTGCAGCAACTCAATCATGACCAATTGGCACTCAACAAAGCTGAGTTATTAGCAAAAAATAAGCACTGAATGGGGGGATCCCCATGAAAAATCGTCAATCTCACAGTAAAAGGTAAGATCATGTCGGCCATAGAAGCGTTTAATAAATTGTCAGGAGAAACTGCCGGGGAAGGATATTTAGTTTTTACCCTAGGTGATGAAGAGTATGGTATCGAAATACTGAAAGTACAGGAGATACGGGGCTATGATCAGGTTACCCGTATTGCAAATACGCCGGCATTCATTAAAGGGATAACCAATCTGCGTGGCGTTATTGTGCCTATCATTGACCTGAGAATTAAATTTGCTCAGGAAACGGTTACCTATAATGATAATACCGTTGTTATTGTTTTGAATCTGTTAAACCGGGTGGTAGGTATTGTAGTTGATGGTGTTTCGGATGTTTTATCGCTCAAAGCTGAGCAAATCTGTCCGGCGCCTGAATTTGCAGTAACATTATCTACCGAATATCTAACAGGATTGGGTTCACTTGATGATCGCATGCTGATTTTGGTGGATATTGAGAAGTTGCTTAACAGTGAAGAGATGGCTCTGGTAGATTCAGTAGCTAAAAGTTAATCATTAAATATCACTGCCATCATCGACATCGACAGATGGCAGCTACTTTTTGTCTATCCCTCGTTAATTTCGTCAGAAAAAATATTCAAATTTCTTTTATACGACCAGTAAAGTTTCCTTTGATGATGCCGATAACAGAGCCATGCTGATCTATTGTAAAAAGGGAAAACATGTTTAACCGAATGAAAATAGTGACCGGACTGATGGCGGTCATCATATTATTTGGTGCTCTGCAATTTATATCTGGAGGGCTTTTCTTCCATGAGTTGAAAAGTAACAAGGAAAATCTAGAAATACTGGATAAAATGCGGGAACAGCAGACATTTTTGAATGACACTTGGGTTAATTTGTTACAGGCCCGTAACAACTTGAACCGTGCTGGCATTCGTTACATGATGAAAAAAGATGAGGGAGTCGATAATTACTACACATTGGAGCAGTTACTGACAGATGCCAGAAGTAACCTCTCTATCGCAGAGCAGCGTTTTGAACAATACGAACAGACCGCTAAATTGCCTATTCATGAATCAGAAAGTCTTAATCGCCTTAAAAAAGCCTATGATGTTTATATTTCAGCGCTTCATGAGCTTATTGTTCTGCTTGAACATGATCGGGCGGTAGAATTTTTCAACCAGCCAACGGGCAAATATCAGAGTGCTTTTGAGGAAGAATATAACTTCTATTTGACCCAAAACGATCATCTCTATTCTGATGTGGTATTTGATGCAAGTATCTCTTACAGAAATGCGGTGATTATGTTGGGTATTATCATGCTGATTCTGGTTTCAGCCATGATTTTTAGTTGGGTTAGCATTAAACATAGTTTGCTGAATCCGTTAAACAAATTATTGGAGAATATTAAGGCACTTTCTACCGGTGATTTAACACAAAATGTGACTGTTTCAGGCAGAAATGAGATGAGTACGCTGGCTGTTGGCTTGAAGCATATGCAAAAAGAATTTATCACTACTGTCAGTAGTGTTCGTCAAAGCAGTGAAAGTATTTATAACGGAACCAGTGAAATTGCTGCTGGAAATAATGATCTTTCTTCTCGCACTGAGGAACAAGTTGCTTCTTTGGAAGAAACCGCCGCCAGTATGGAGCAATTGACAGCAACTGTACGCCAAAATGCGGAAAATGCTCGTCAGGCAAGTAACTTAGCTGATAGTGCTTCTGAAGTTGCACGCCAGGGTGGAAAAGTCGTGGCGAATGTTGTACAGACAATGCGTGAAATTGCCGGTAGTTCTCAGAAGATTTCCGATATTACCAGTGTTATTGATGCTATTGCGTTCCAGACTAACATTTTGGCGTTGAATGCCGCAGTGGAAGCAGCACGTGCCGGTGAACATGGGCGAGGTTTTGCTGTTGTGGCAGGAGAAGTGCGTAACCTTGCACAGCGTAGTGCTGAGGCGGCAAAAGAGATCAAAGCATTAATAGAAGATTCAGTAAGCCGCGCAGATACCGGTTCTGTCTTGGTTGAAAGCGCTGGTGAAACCATGAATAACATTGTCAGTTCAGTCACCCGTGTCACTGACATTATGGGTGAAATTGCATCTGCATCCGATGAACAAAGCAGAGGGATAACTCAGGTTGGCCTGGCTATCTCCGAAATGGATCGTGTAACACAGCAAAATGCTGCTTTAGTTGAGCAATCCGCGGCAGCAGCGGCTGCACTGGAAGATCAAGCTGCTGGATTGAAGAAACTAGTTTCTCTGTTCCAATTGCCGAATCTTGACGATAAATCTCAACCCGAAATGAAAATTGAGCATTTACCTGTGGCTAAGACTCCTCCTGCTAAATCGAATCCACTGGTGTTGAAGAAAGCGAACAATGTGGAAGAACAAGCTAATTGGGAAACATTTTAAAACACTAAGCGATAACTACGGCTGCACATGCAGCCGTTAACAGAGGTGATTACATGTTAGGCAGGCTTCGTATATCAACCAGTTTATATCTGTTACTGATGATGTTTTGTGTAATGCAGATAATCTCAAGTGGTTTATCACTTGAAATCATTCACGCAGATCAGTCTTATATTGAACGGATTGATCTGGGAACACAGAAGAGGGATACCTTAGGGTTGAGCTGGGCAGCTCTGCTGCAATCGCGTAATACACTTAATCGAATCGCTGTAGGGAAAACGCTGCAACAATCTGAGGATCATATTGGCAGTATGGTTGCTAATGTTAAGGAGACCTTAGATAGGGCTGAGATGCATTTTGCTGAGTTTATTGCGCTGCCTAAATTGAATGACGAGGATGGTAGTAGTGTATTGCTGGCCTCGGTAGAAACCAGTTATAAGGAATATATCAAAGCGCTTAGAGAACTCTCGGCTTTTTTAGAAAGTGGTAATTATGATGCATTCTTAGACCAGCCGACAGAAAAGTATCAGCAGCAACTTGAATCTGATTTCAATCATTATATGCAATATATCGGTGAGGAGATTACCACCGCCGTTCAAGATGGTCGTCTTTATTACCAAATTTCAGTTGCCATGTTTGCAGGTGCGATATTAATGGTACTGGTTGTTGCCTGGGCGGCTCATTGGTGGTTGAAAAAGAATCTGCTCAGACCTTTTGCCAATATGCGTAGCCACTTCCAGAATGTTGCGGAAGGAAAACTCAATAAAGAAGTTTCTGTTTTCACTCAAGATGAAATTGGTGAAGTGTTCCTAAAATTACGTGAAATGCAACGTTCATTGGTTAATTCCATTACTTTGGTAAAAGAGAATACTAACTTGATGTATAACGGTATTCAGGAAATTACTCAGGGTAATACCGATCTCTCTTCCCGCACTGAAGAGCAAGCTGCATCACTGGAAGAAACGGCAGCCAGTATGGAACAACTGACTGCAACTGTACGTCAGAATGCGGAAAATGCTCGCCAGGCCAGTGAATTGGCGGTATCTGCATCGAAAACAGCCTCTAAAGGGGGCGAACTGACAGTTGATGTTGTGGAAACAATGGATGCAATTGCCAATAGCTCACAGAAAATCAGTGCCATTATCAGCGTCATTGATGGTATTGCATTTCAGACCAACATTTTGGCATTGAATGCGGCAGTAGAAGCCGCACGGGCAGGTGAACAAGGCCGAGGTTTCTCTGTTGTTGCTGGTGAAGTGAGGGATCTCGCTCAGCGAAGTGCCGAAGCAGCGAAAGAGATTAAGACATTAATTAGTGAATCCGTTCAGCGGGTAAGCCAAGGTTCCGAGTTGGTTAGTCATGCAGGGAAGACCATGAATGAATTGGTCGTTTCTGTAAACCAGGTTACGGATCTGATGGCTGAAATTGCTGCGGCATCTGATGAACAAAGTCGGGGAATTCATCAAGTAGCACAAGCTGTTACACAGATGGATCAGGTTACTCAGCAGAACGCGGCATTGGTTGAACAGTCAGCGGCGGCGGCGGCGGCACTTGAAGACCAGGCCGATATTTTGGTGCAAATAGTGGCACAATTTGAGTTACCCAATAATTCAGAAAATAAGCTTGAAAATGAACTTTCACTGACGCTGAAGTCTGCGGATAGCGAATGGGCAGTCAATCAGACTCGCTGAGGCCAGATGAAATCAAATTTAATTGCTTCAGTGACAAGTTTGCCATCTTCACCACTGCATCACATGATTCAGCGTTACACCATGTCAGATGCGCATTTTGAGCGCATCTGCCAGCTCATATATCAACGTGCGGGTATTGTGCTGGCTGCACATAAACGGGAGATGGTTTACAACCGTTTAATTCGGCGTTTGCGTACCCTTGAAATACGTGATTTTGGGCAATACCTGTTCGTTCTTGAAAATGACATGAATAGTGAGGAGTGGCAGGAATTTATCAATGCATTGACAACTAACCTGACGGCGTTTTTCAGGGAAGCTCATCATTTTCCTCTGTTAGCTAAACATGCAAGTAAAAAAAATGGATCGTACCGGGTATGGAGTGCAGCGGCATCGACAGGAGAAGAGCCATATTCGATTGCAATGACGCTAAGTGATGTCTTAGGGGAGCATTTTCACCGGGCAAAAATTATTGCCAGTGATATTGATACCCATGTATTGGAAAAAGCACGCAGAGGGGTTTATCGACTGGATGAGTTGCGTCAACTGACCGATCAACAGAGAAAACGTTACTTTTTTAAAGGTATTGGATCTTATGAGGGTTATGCTCGTGTCCGGCCCCAACTTGCTGACATGGTGACATTCCAGCATCTAAACCTGTTAGATCCCAATTGGCCATTTGAAGAGAAATTTGATGCCATCTTTTGCCGTAATGTTATGATTTATTTTGATAAAAAGACTCAGGAACGGATACTGCGCCATTTTGTTGCTTTGTTAAAACCCGATGGATTGCTCTTTGCAGGGCATTCTGAAAATGTCACTCAAATAAGCCGGGAATTCTACTTGCAAGGACAGACCGTTTACGGTGTAGGCCGGGCAAGGAGAGGTCATGAATAAAATAACTGTTCTTTGTGTCGATGATTCAGCGCTTATGCGTCAAATCATGCGAGAGATCATCAATAGTCACTCGGATATGGAGGTAGTGGCTTGTGCGCCAGATCCACTGGTAGCACGTGATCTGATTAAAAAGCATAATCCACAAGTGCTCACACTGGATGTTGAAATGCCACGCATGGATGGTATTGATTTTCTGGAAAAATTAATGCGCTTACGGCCAATGCCGGTGGTTATGATCTCTTCTCTAACAGCCAAAGGTTCTGAAATCACATTAAGGGCATTGGAACTTGGTGCTGTTGACTTTGTAACCAAACCTCAATTGGGTATTCGTGAAGGCATGCTGGCTTACAGTGAACTTATCGCGGAGAAAATACGGACAGCAGCACAGGCTAAATTATCTGTACCAATAATCACACCCGTAAGTTCTGCTCCTTTAAGTTTTAAACCTTTGTTATCCAGTGAAAAACTGATAGCAGTAGGCGCTTCTACTGGAGGAACGGAAGCAATAAAGAATTTGTTGCAACCGTTACCTGTCACTAGCCCGGCACTACTTATTACCCAACATATGCCACCTGGTTTTACCCGTTCTTTTGCTGAACGGCTGAATAAACTTAGCCAAATTACTGTAAAAGAGGCTGAAAATGGTGAACGGATTTTGCCGGGGCATGCTTACATTGCTCCGGGTGATCGTCATATGGAACTATGTCGTAATGGTGCTGATTACCAGGTTCTGATCTCCGATGCACCGGCTGTTAATCGTCATCGTCCGTCTGTAGATGTGTTGTTTCGATCAATTGCTAAATTTGCCGGGAAGAATGCTGTCGGAGTGTTACTGACCGGCATGGGCAGTGATGGCGCAGCGGGTTTACTAGAGATGAAGCAAGCGGGAGCGTACACATTGGCGCAGGATGAAGCAAGTTGTGTGGTATTTGGTATGCCAAGAGCGGCAATACAAATGGGGGCGGTGGATGAGGTCATGGATATACTCAAAATGAGCAAGAGCATGCTGGCAAAAATAAGCTCGGGGCAAGCTGTCCGTATTTAACGGCTATCGGATATACCCTATGGATTTCAAGGTGCATCGCGACGGCAAGGGAGCGAATCCCCGGGAGCATAGATAACTATGTGACCGGGGTGAGTGAGCGCAGCCAACAAAGAGGCAACTTGAAAGATGACGGGTATAAATTTAATTTTTTAAGCGGCTCTGCGCTGACTGGTAAATAATTTCAAGGAGTTTTTATGGCGAATAAGGATCTGAGATTTTTGGTGGTTGATGATTTTTCAACCATGCGTCGCATCGTTCGTAACCTTTTAAAAGAATTGGGCTTTAATAATGTAGAAGAAGCTCAAGATGGGGCAGAAGCTCTGGCTAAGATTCGTGCATCGCAATTTGACTTTATCATCTCTGATTGGAATATGCCCAATATGGATGGTTTAGAGTTGCTAAAAATCATTCGTGAAGATGCCCAATTGGCTAAGATACCGGTTTTGATGGTGACCGCAGAAGCGAAGAAAGAAAATATCATTGCAGCCGCACAAGCCGGGGCCAGTGGCTATGTTGTTAAACCTTTTACCGCAGCTACTCTGGAAGAAAAGCTCAACAAAATATTTGAAAAACTGGGCCTCTAAGGAGACATAATGAGTGTAAATCCAGTCATGCCAAGGGATGAGACCATTAGTGCCAGTGAAATTATCAGCCGTATCGGCCAGCTTACGCGTATGTTGCGTGATAGTTTACGTGAATTGGGATTGGATCAAACCATTGCCCAAGCTGCTGAGGCAATACCCGATGCGAGAGAACGCCTGGACTATGTTGTGCAGATGACAGCGCAGGCGGCGGAAAGGGCGCTTAATTGCGTTGAAGCGGCGCAACCTCGTCAGAATGAGTTAGAGTCATCGGCAATATCACTGAAAAAACGTTGGGATGAGTGGTTTGAAAACCCAGTTGAGATGCCTGTGGCACGCTCGTTGGTTATGGATACCCGGAATTACCTCAATTCGGTACCTGAACATACTGCTTTCACTAACGCTCAACTGCTGGAGATCATGATGGCACAAGACTTTCAGGATCTTACCGGTCAAGTTATCAAGCGGATGATGGATGTTATTCAGGAAATAGAAAAACAGTTGGTGATGGTATTAATGGAAAACATGCCGGCTGATCAGATAGCGAAAACTAAGAAAGAGGCTGACAGCTTACTAAATGGTCCGCAGGTGAACCAAAACGGCGTGGGTGTTATTGCTAATCAGGCTCAGGTTGATGATCTACTGGATAGCTTAGGTTTCTGAATAAACGTGGCAGGGGTAAACCTGCCACTCAGGATTAAAGATTTTCCGGAAATATGATTGATGGTATTAATCTTATTCTCTTCACCTTCTCCTTGGAAGCTAGACTAATAAAACAAGAGCGTAGCGATAATATCTATACCCTTCATCTTTCAAGCTGCTGCTTTGTTGGCTACTTTCACTCACCCCAGTCACATAGTTATCTATGCTCCTAGGGATTCGTTCACTTGCCGCTGCGCTGCAACTCGAAATCTATTAGGTATAAACCAAATACAACATCCAGAGAACACTAAATTTTTATTACAGCGATATCCTACTTAATGAGGCACTGCAAATTTAAAGTAATCGCTGAGGAGAACTATTTTATCGTCCATAATTTCGATTAATGTCACGCCCATATTGCTATAAATATCACTATTTTTACGGCGCCCTTCATTTTCCCAAATAACGCAAGCCTGGTTATTACTAGCAATGAAACCAGTTTGCCTAAAATGTAAATATTCAAAATTTGAGAAAAGCTTCTTGAGAAAAATAATCGACATCTTTTTACCTACCATTGGAGGAAGGCCCGGATAATAAAGTGAAATATCTTCAGAAAAAATATTATCCAGTCGTTTAAGGTCATACTGATTCATTGAGCTAAGAAGTTCTGCGGTTAACTCATCTATTCGGTTCATTATGTTTTGCCCTCTGTTTTATTTACTTGCCAGCATGATCGCGTTAAAAATTTAGGTCTGGCTGATTACTTCATTTTCCTGCTGCAAAACGTTTAATCGCTGCGCCAGTTGTCTAACCCTCGGTGCGTTAAATAGATCGCGTAACGTTATTTCAACGCCGAAGTCACTACGCACTCTTGCTATTACCCGCATTGCAACTAAAGATTCGCCGCCGAGCTCAAAGAAATTATCCTCTGGAGAGATATTTTCTAATCCCAACAACTCAGCAAACAGACGACAAAGCGAGAGTTCCTGTGGGCTGAAGGTGCCACTTTCATTGACTACTACACTGTTCCACGTGGGTTTCGGTAACGCTTTACGATCTAACTTTCCGTTAATGGTCAACGGGAAGTGATCAAGCTGCACTATTGCTGCTGGAATCATCGCTTCCGGCAAGCATGTGGTCAGACTGGACCGTATTAACTGTGATTCAAGCGTAATACCCTTATGAGCAATGACATAACCCACCAACCGCTTCTGTTGACCTTCATCTTCACGCACAATGACCTCAGACTGCACGATATCAGGGTGCGCATTTAACGCTGCCGCCACCTCGCCCAATTCAATACGGAAACCGCGGATTTTAACTTGATCGTCAGTGCGGCCAAGGAAGTCCAGTACTCCATCCCGACGCAATCTTGCCAGGTCACCCGTGCGATACATGCGTGCATCTGTGCCGATAAAAGGATCAGCAATAAAGCGTTCAGCAGTGAGTTCAGGACGATTCAGATAACCACGCGCTACCCCTGCACCTCCCACATATATCTCACCCACAAAACCTACCGGAACCGGGTGCTGAGCCTCATCAAGAATATAAATACCGAGATCATCAATAGGTTCACCAATAAGACTTGAAGCAGGCTGAGCAACGACTTCACGTGAAAGAGGGAAATAGGTCACATGTACAGTGGTTTCAGTAATACCATACATGTTGATCAACTGAGGTGCGTTGTCATCGTGCCTTTGATACCACTCCTCCAGAATATGCGCATTCAGCGCTTCTCCGCCAAAAATCACCGTGCGTAGCACCAAACTCTGCCCAAGCTTAGGGGCTTCGCGATCAGCATGGATCAGCGCCTGAAACGCTGAAGGTGTCTGATTCAACACCGTCACTTTTTCGCTAACTAAAAGCTGCAAAAAATCTGTAGGTGAACGGCTGACTTCCCAGGGAACAATCACCAATCTTCCGCCATTCAACAATGCTCCCCAACACTCCCAGACAGCAAAATCAAAAGCATAAGAGTGAAACATTGTCCAACAATCAGTTTCAGAGAAATTAAACCAGCGCTGAGTACTTTGTAGCAAACGCATCACATTATGATGAGTCACTACCACGCCCTTGGGCACACCGGTGGAGCCAGAAGTGTAAATGATATAAGCAGGATGCGCTGACATCAGCGGTTGCAAGCGCTCTTTGTCAGACAGATCAGCAACACTTTGCATTTCCAGATGGGTGATCAATTCGGGATCATCTAGCAATACCATGGGGGTATTGGTTGTCAGGCGTTGCGCAATTTCACTGCTGGTGATCACACAAGCAGGTTCAGCATCGTCAATCATAAAATTAAGACGACTTTGCGGATAATCCGCCTCCACTGGCACGTAAGCAGCACCAGCCTTGATGATAGCCAGCAGTGTCACCATCATCTCAATAGAACGAGGTAAGCAGACCATAACACGCTGTTCCGGGCCTATTTGCCGTGATACCAGATAGCGCGCCAGTTGGTTAGCACGTTGGTTTAATACCGTATAACTAATATTCTCCTGCTGATAAGTCAGCGCTACACTATCTGGCATTGTAATTGTTTGTTGTTCAAAGCGCGAGGTCAGAGTTTCCTCATTTAATACTGTGCGCCGTGCAGGTAATAGGCTGCCTCCTATGTGCCAACCTGGCAATGTCAGTTCACCAATGGGGCGTGATATATCCGCCAGCAATTCAGTGATGAAATGCTGAAAAAGAGATTTTTGAAGGTTAATATCGTGGGGAGTGTAGAGGTTATCATTGGTATCGAGCGTAAACTGCGAACTGTCGCCTTCGCCATGATAATAAATGGTCACAGTGAGGTCCTCTACCGGTCCACTGGACAAATTTTTGGTACGCCCCAAATTACCCGCAAAGCTCACATTGCTGTTAAACAGCATCACATTGATATTCTGTGCAAACAAGCGGGGGGCAGAACCATTTCGCTGTAAATCACGATAGATATCTTCAGAACGATACTGCTGATGTTTGAGTAACTGGCGGATTTCCTGGCTGACCTGCTTACTAATGTCACCTATGGAATGAGCAGGATCTATTGTCAGACGCAGAGGTAATACATTGGATACCATACCTGGAATACTACGTAACATACGCCCTGAACGCGCAGTTACTGGCATACCCAAAGTAATATCCTGCTTATCGGTCATACGAGAAATCCAGGAAGCAACGATTGCAATAATAATTTGAGCCATACTACTTCCACTCTCTTCACTCAGAGTACGCAGAATATCATTGACCTTTGCCGGGATTTTACACTGGGTGCAACTGAACGAACCCAAATCGGCGAACTGACCAGGTTTCGCCCCTACGGCAAGGCTCTGTGGCTCACTTCGGCCTGCCATATACTGTGACCACCACTGACGGTCATGTTGAAAATTTTCCGAGCGGCGGTATTCTTCGTCAAAAGCCAACAGATCGCTAAGAGGCCTGAAAGGATTTTCCAGTTCAGCAGCGCCAGTCAATTTCTGGGTATACAGTTCAGCAAGCCGCTGAATCAGCAATGTAGTGCCAAAAGCATCACTAGCCAGATGATGGACACGGATAAACAAAAAATAGTGGTCATCACTGATTTTTAGCAGCGCAAAACCAAACAACGGCCCCTGTGTTAACTCCATCGGCCGCACCAATTCAGCTTTCATCCAGATTTCAGCTTCTGTTAACGCATCCGCATGGTTAGATAAATCAATAAGCGGACATTTCCATTGCGGAGAGGTAACAATCTGTTGTTGTAGTCCTTGTGGGTGCGGTACAACCACCACTCGTAAACATTCAGCTTCATCTATCAACTGGGACAATGCCGAGTTAAGTGTCTCAATATCGATAGCGCCTGAAATATCGATATAACAACCCGTGTTATAAATTCCTGCGCTTACATTTAATTGTTCAGCCAGCCAAATTTCCTGCTGTGCTGCGGTCAGGGGGTAATAGCTCCCTTGATGTTGTTTCATAATTAATCCTCACAGGCTGGTGATATTTTTATTTATATAAATTGCGTAATGTGATGTCTGCCTGAGAACCACGTAGCAAAATCAATATGGCGCAGAAGCAAACAACGACAGCAATAACAAAGGGAAACCCTTGAAAATAGAGAGATTGTCCTTGGCTAGATGAAAAATGCAGCAATAATGCTCCCAACAGCGGTGAAGCAGTGATAGCCAGACCCAACATACAGTTCTGTGCTCCCAGATATTCCCCTTGTCGCTCATTACCGGCACGCAATGAAATCAAAGCACGAAGCGTTGAATCGCTGATCAACGCCAGTGCATGCAAAGCAATTGCACCAGCAACAATAAGTGGTGATACCGCCAGGCTATAAGCGATAAACGCCAACATATAGAGTCCGTAACCGATGATCGCTGTGCGGTATTCGTTACAGTGCGCTACGAACATTTTTAGCAACCAAGTTTGCGTTATGATGATCCCGACGCCGAGCCCGGTGAGAGCCAGACCGTTTTCACGTGGTCCCCAGCCCAAACGCATTTCATTGAGTAAGACAAAACAGGCCAGAAAAATGCCATAAGCCACCATGCCAAGAGCTGAAGCATAAACCAGTCGTCTCAATACCCCATCCGTCGCCAGTAGTTTCAGGCTGCCCAAAGGGTTGGCACGGCGCCAGTCGAACGAACGCCGGTTCTCTTTGGTCAGACTTTCGTTCAGAACGAACATAGCGGCAATAGCGTTCACGGCTGCCAGTGAACCAGCAATCACAAACGGAAGGCGTGGTGCAATCATGCCCAATAACCCTCCGAAGGCTGGCCCGGCAACCATGCCGAAGCCAAGAACACCGCTGACCAGACCGAAACGCGCTGCCCGCTGTGCTTCTGGTGTCACATCTGCTACGTAAGCTGATGCAGCGGAAGTACTGGCGGCAGTGGAGCCTGAAAGAAATATACCGGCCACCAGCCATCCTAGCGACGGTGCTGTCGCCACCAGCGTATAGCTCAGCGCTGTGCCAAACAGTGTTGAAAGCAATACCGGCCGCCTTCCCCAAGCGTCGCTAAGCGCCCCTAACAATGGGGCGAAAAGGAACTGTGCAAAAGCATATAGTGAGACAAATAACCCGATTAACGGCACACCCGCTTCCGGTGGTTGAGGGGCAACCTCCCGCAACAGATCGGGTAAAACCGGGAGTACAATCCCGATACCCAAAGCATCCACAGCCAATGTCATTAGGATCACGGCCAATCGGCGTTTATGCTGGCGGTTTTCAGGAAGGTGAACCGTTGGGGAAGAATCATTCATACCTGTCCTCCTTTTATTATTGACGGAAAGTGATGGATTATCGCCCGCGATACATGTGCTACGTGCTCTTCCATCAGGCAGCTATAGTGATTCCCCGGCACTTCTGCGATACGAATGGGAAGGCTGGAGAACTTCTCCCAACCCCAGGCATTGGTCTCGCGGATCTCCGGCACAACAACCCCTTTCGGTAGTGGTTCCACCGCTTTTACTAACAGCATAGGAATTGGCAACTGTACGGGTATTGGACGATATTTCGGTGACATATCCGACGCAGCCCGATAGACATTGAACAATCCGTTAATTGAGCCCATATCATTCTGCGCCTGAATCAACGAGAAACGTTTTAGCTGCTCTTTGATATAGCTTAGTAACGCCTCGCGGGGTAATGCACGCATTTCGTCGTCATCCAAGCTGTCGATCATTTCCAGTCGGTCAGTGTAGTAGGCAAAAATACCAAGAATAACTTTGGCAATATCAGCATCTTCCTGATACGGAACCGGTGCATAGGGTGGCGCGGCAGAGTCGAGTAGCACCAGAGAACCGATGCTTTCTCCCTCAGCATGAAGCTGCCGTGCCATTTCATAAGCCACTTTGCCGCCCAATGAATGACCTCCGATATGATATGGCCCCTGTTTTTGAGCCGAGCGCAAACAGGCAATATAATGTGTTGCTATCTCTTCCACCGATTGGTGCGGCGCAGTTTTTCCATCAAGCCCCAAATATTGCATACCGATAAATGGCAGTTCTCGTGGTAATGCCGCGGCCAGGGGCATAAATTGGGTAACATTGCCTCCCATACCCGGCACACAAAAGAAAGGTGAATAATTACCATTACCGCCGTGATTAATTGGTACCAGGCAGTAGCGGATATGAGCATTTTCAGGAGCCAGGCTCTTTTTATCGTCAGATAGTGAACGGACAACACGTGCCATCGTCGGCTGTTCGAGAAACTCCGCCAGCGTCAGACAGTGCTGGAAATGGTCACGCAAACGGGAGATCATCTGCGTTGCCAACAGCGAATGACCGCCCAGCTCGAAGAAATCATCTTCCAGGTTAATCGTCTCTTCACCCAGTAGCTCATACCACAATTGACGAACTGCTTCCTCTGGGCTGGCAGAATCAGATATCGCCGATGAATTCTGCAATTGTACGCGCCGAACAGGAGTAAATTTACTGACAACGACCTGTGCTTCCCTTCCGGCAATAGCCAGATCGAAAATAGCGCAGCCTTCTTGATTACTGAGACCAATCACACTTTCTTGACGGCGTGCAGCATAATCCACGGCCATACCCACTTCTGCCCAGGTATCCCAGTTAACTGACGTTACCGGTATAGTCTGCTGTCGCCAGTAGTGTGCCACAGCATCAAGATAACGGTTCGCCGCCGCATAGTCTGCCTGACCCATTCCACCTACCAATGAGGCAAGTGAAGAGCACAACAGAACAAAGTCGAGAGAGTCCTGACTCATCGCCGTCATCAATTGCTGTGTACCACTGACTTTTGCCGCCATCACATGCCGCCAATCCTGCGACGTGCCATGCTCCAGCAATCCACTGGCTTCAATACCCGCTGAATGAATCACACCGTTGATAGCACCAAATCTTGCTCTCATCTGTGCCAATGCTTCATTTAATGCCACACCGTCAGCAACATCAGCGCACAGCATCATGATTTCAGCACCAGATTTCCGTAACACATCGAGTAAAGCTTCACTTGCCGCATTAGTTCCCCGGCGGCTCAAAATACCGAGTTTAACCTTACTGCATTTATTGCTGATGTGACGCGCCAGTGACTGACCGATACCTCCCAGCCCACCAGTAATTAGATAAACACCGCCATCACGCAGAATTTGCCGGTGCGGGATCTCATCAAGCTCAGTAAATGTCTGCAATTCACGCTCACCCTGCTTAAGCGTAATGCTGGTAACCGGTATTCCTTCTGTTGCTTCTTCCGGTTGCATATCCGTATACAGTTCCGCAATCAGCGATTGATATGTAGCAATAGTGTCATCATCCAGATCGATATGACGTGCAGAACACCCTGGGTACTCGGCCGCCAATATTCCGATCAAACCAAGCGCGGGTGCGGCATTACAGGCTTCCAGCACCTTGGCTGCCTGTAACCCACGGGAAATTAGGGTAATATTAAAAACCCTGTGATGACCGGTAAGCGCTTTAATTGCAGCCGCCAGTTGTTCAAATGCAGCCTCTGGTTGAGAAATTCCTGCCGCAGTCCAGCACCAGATAATACGTTCTGGTAGCATTTGTTGCTGTATCAGACAATCTATCAGTCGTTGATAATCTTCGGGCTGATCCTTACGCAAACGAAAGCGGTAGGTACTCTGTTGCAGAAATTCATCAGCATCTTCAACAACGATACTGCCGGGCGCCGCCGCTTCCCATAAATCACTCAGCTCAGCGGCTTGGGCACCAAAAATCAACCACGGCGCATGATTCTGTTTTGCTTCGCCTAGAGGCTTCGGCAACCATCGAGGGTAACGACACCACCGTACTACATTCGACTCGCTTGCTGGCTGGAATGGTAAAGAATTGAACTGCCGTAAATTGTAACCGTGGATTTCAACCAGCACCTGCTTGCAATTCTGGCTCTCATCCCAACTAAATAGCGTTATGTCATAAGTCCGTGGAGCCGTTTCAACCGCCAGACTGTAAAATTCGGCGCATAATGGCTGGTGCAGCGTCAGCGAACCATAATGGAACGGTATTGAAGCATCACCCGGCAACAGACAGGCATGTAAGAACACCGTGCCTAAGTCGAGCAAAGCCGGATGTAATGCAATATCAGGCAAATCATCGATAAATGCCTGATTGAGTCGCAACTGTGCCAACGCACAGCGATCACCCATCCACACACCTGCAATGCATTGCCAGCGCGGTCCATAGTCAGCAAATGCCTGATTGAACCGCTCCGGCGCCTCTGCAACTGCTTCAAGCTGCAAATTCCGACGTAACTCATAAGGTGAAGCAATCTCTGCTGGTGGAGAGCATACGGCAGTAACGTTGCCGTTTGCATGAAGTTGCCACATATCATTACCATCATCGCGAGACTCCAGCGTAAAGGCAAAGCTACGATCAATGGTGGTCAAGCTGATGCGTATCTGACGTTCAACACCTGACGATAGTACCAACGGTGAGGGGAAGTAAACTTCACTGAAAGTAGCTGTGCCCCCGGGTTGCAATTCGTGAAAAGCACGGCGCACTAATTCCAGGCAACCTGTGCCCGGTAATACACCTTTCCCTGCGAAAATGCGATGTTCATCAATAAACCAGACATTATCATCTAGCTTACAAATAAACTGTGTGACTCCCTCTCTATCTGATAACTGTGTGAAAGCCGGTAGTGTATTCATTACTGCGGCTGATGTAGTGACAGGAGGTGCCAGCCAGAGATGTTGGCGTTGGAAGGGATACACAGGCAGTATAACCCGATGTAATTTGTGTGAATGACCAAATGCAGCCCAATCGATAGCGACTCCTTGCTGCCATAATTGCCCGATGGTATTGAACAGTACCTCTTCATCCAGTTTCTGCTGGTGAGTATGGCGCATCGTGGTTAGTGTCTGAGCCTGGCCTTTCTGCTGTAGATCTTTCAGCATGCTGGTCAGTGCACGCCCTGGACCGACTTCAAGCAGGATTGGATTGTCAAAATGGTTCAGCAACGTAAGAATACCATCATAAAAGCGTACCGGCCGACGCAGATGATCTCCCCAATAACCAGAATTATCGCGATCTTGTTCACTGAACCAACTGCCACTGATATTGGATATCATCGGAATGGTACTGGATTGTAGCGTGAAGCCTGCGCTGAATTCCCGCATCTGTTGCGCGGCAGCATCCATCAATGAACTATGAAATGCATGTGATGTCGTTAGTCGCCGGCAAGAAATATCTGCCTTGTTGCATTGCTCTTCCAGTACCGCAATATTGTCATGGCTGCCAGTTATCACGCACTGTTCAGGCCCGTTGAGCGCTGCAAATTCACACTCTGGTGCCAGCGAAACCATACGTTCAGATGATGCCTGTACCGCCAGCATTGCCCCTGTGGGCTGGCGCTGCATGATTGCAGCTCGATTTGCTACCAATGCCAGTGCATCTTCCAGCTCAAGCATACCCCCTACACAGGCCGCAACCAGTTCACCGAGGCTATGACCAATCATTGCTTGGGGGGTAATACCCCAAGCTTGTAGCTGGCGGGCCAGCGCATACTCAACAGTGAACAGCGCAGGCTGAGTATAACGTGTAGCATTTAACCGGCTGACAGCATTGTCGCGTTCCGATTGCGGATAAATTAACTGCCTGATATCCAGTTTGATGTGTGGCTGTAGCAGTTCGGCACAGCGATCAAATTGCTGGCGGAATACACCATTACGTAGATAGAGCGATTGACCCATTTCAATAGACTGACTGCCTTGTCCCGGAAACATAAAAATCACCGATCGAGGCTGTTGTTTGCGACTCATAGTCTTAGTCTGTGGTGATAGTCGGCGTAGTTGATTGATTAATTGCTCCCGATCTCTTCCCACAACAAAAGCACGCTCACTGAAAGCGCTGCGTCCTTGCTGCAAAGTCCCGGCAATATCCGCCAATGGCTCATTACCGGTAGTCAGTGCGACTGCCAAGCGTTCCCCTTGCTGAATTAGCGCTTGTGGCGTTTTCGCTGAAATCGGCAGCAGATGCCAGCGCTCGTTATCTAATATACGGACATCTTGCTGACGCGGAGCTTCCTCCAGAATAAGGTGCGCATTAGTGCCGCCAATGCCGAAAGAACTTACACCGGCACGACGTGGCTTACTTGTTTGCGGCCAAGGGCATGCTGTATTGATTACAGAAAACGGGGTCTGTTCGAAGTGGATCGCAGGATTGGCTTGATGATAGTGAATACTTGGTGGCAAAGTCTGGTGACGCAGCGCCAACACGGTTTTGATTACACCGGCTATACCGGCAGCAGCATCAATATGTCCTATATTTCCTTTCACAGAGCCTATTGCACAACTCCCTACAGGTAACACTTCACCATCAGATTGTTCCAGGAAAGCCTGAGTCAGCGCACGTATTTCTACTGGATCGCCTAAAGAGGTCGCCGTACCATGTGCTTCGATATAACTGATGCTGGCAGGCGATACCCCGGCATTACGTAGTGCGTCTTTGATCACTGAAGATTGGCCGTCAATACTTGGTGCCGTGTAACTCACCTTTTGTGCACCATCATTATTGACAGCAGAACCTTTAATTACCGCATGGATGGTATCGCCATCTTCTAAAGCAGCGGACAGACGTTTTAGTAATATCATCCCACCGCCACTGCCGCTGGCTGTACCGTTGGCCGCCGCATCAAATGGTCGGCAAAGGCCATCTGGAGACATAATTCCACCACTGACATGGACAAAGCCAACCTGTTGCGGGTCCAGCGCTACAGCACCTGACAATGCCATGTCACATTCACCGCGTCGTAAGCTTTCGCAGGCAAAGTGAATAGCGGTGAGTGATGACGAACAAGCGGTGCCAATACTGACAGCCGGTCCGCTAAGGTTCAGCTTGTAAGCAGTACGTGTAGCGATAAAATCCTTGTCATTACCTATTTGCCACTGACCGGGGTCGAGGTGCATCCGGTCTTTATTTGGCATGACGTTTTCCAGCAGGTAATAATTGAAGCCACTGCTACCAAAGACAGCTACTGAACGCGGTGTACTATCATTGCCATAGCCAGATAGTTCCAGCGTTTCCCATGCCATTTCAAGAAACAACCGCTGTTGCGGGTCCATCACCTGCGCTTCACGTGATGAATAACCAAAGAAACGTGCATCAAACTCCGCACAACCCTCCAGCAAACGTGCGCGTCTGACAAACTGTGGGTGACTTAACAGCGTTGGATCGACGCCACGTTGTAACAATTCCTCGTCAGACAACTCCACACTGGCATCGTAACCTGCCAACAACTGCTGCCAAAAAGTGTCGAGATCTGGCGCTTGTGGGAAGCGGCCAGTCATACCAATGATCGCAATGGCATTGCTATCCTGAGTCGAAACATCCAACGTTGGTCTTGCTCTCTTTTCAGTGACTATCAGCGGTGTGACTGCGACTGCAACAGGTGTTTTTTGCTGCGATAGCGTGTCCAGTAGTTGAGCCTGTTGTCGAATGGTGGGATGAGCGAAAATATCGGTCACAGACAAGCCTCCACCAAACGCCTCATTCAATTGCTGGAATAGCGCCATAACCCGTAGTGAGTGGCCGCCAGCATCGAAAAAGTTTTCGTCATAACCGATCTCATCCCTCTCCAGCAGTTCACGCCAGATAGCCTCAACGCGACTGAGTGATGACACAACTTTGGCTGGCAAAGGAGAAGATTGATGCTGACCGGCACGTGTCAGTTTCATTTCAGCCAACGCTTTCAGATCGACTTTTCCCGTAATACCGGTAGGCAGGGCATCAAGGAAGAACAGCGCTGTTGGCACCATCACTTCATTAACCTGTTGGCGTAATTCGCTCAGGATCTCACTGCGGCTGGTTTCGCCGACAATGTATCCCGCCAACTCTTTATTCCCTTGGCTATCGGTGATCGCCAGCGCTTCGGCCTGACGTACACCCGGTAACGCACTTAGGGCGGCACGCACAGCATTCAGTTCAATTCGATGACCACGGATTTTTACCTGACGGTCAACCCGACCAACAAACTCCAGTGTGCCATCCATGCGTTGGCGCACCATGTCGCCGGTACGGTACATACGAGCCTTTAATTGTGGTGCAAAGCTATCGGGTAAAAACACCTCAGCGGTTTTTTCATCCATACCCAAATAGCCCTGTGCAACACAGGTTCCCGCTAAATAAAGTTCACCCATTTCCCCCGGTGCCACGGGCTTTCTCTGTTCATCAAGCAGATGGAAGCGGACATCGCCCATTGGACGCAGCACTAGATTTTGTCCTTCGGCATGATAATCGGTAAGGGATACCACAATCGCACATTCAGTAGGGCCGTATCCATTCATCAGCCTGCGCCCTACAGACCAACGTTGGGCGACTTCGGGCATACAAGGTTCACCGGTTACGATAAGCACCTGGAGATTAGGCAGCGGTACTAACGGCACTATCGCCAACGCGGAAGGTACAATCCACATATGCGTAATCTGTTTATGTGCCAGCCACTCTGTCAGATCACTGCCAGGCAACAGTTGCTGTTTCTTACCGAAGACCACGCAAGCACCCGCTACAAGCGCTGGAAAAATTTCTCCCAACATCACATCAAACACGGGCGAGGAGTACTGCACTATGCGAGAAGAAGGTTCAAGCCTCAGCTCATCGCGGATTGCCAGAATGTTATGGCAGACACTGCGGTGGGTGACAGCAACACCTTTCGGTTTACCCGTTGAGCCAGAAGTGTAAATAACGTAAGCACAATCATCCGGCTGACAGATCGCCTCCATAGTCATATAGGGTGCATTGGCTATATCTAACTCATCGATATTAATTGCCGCCAGACCAAGACGCTGGCACAGAGGCGCTGTTTCATTTCGGCACAATATCGCTTTTATTTCCGCATTATTAATCACATACCGATTTGCTGGTTCGGCGTTATCAGGAGCCAGCGGCACAAACACCGCACCGATCCGGTTAATTGCCAGCATCGCCGTGACATTATGTGGATGGTGCCCCATCAGAATGCCAACTCGATCACCACGGCCTACACCTGCTTGTTGTAGTCGCTGCGCCACATATGCCGTCAATGTATCAAGCTGCTGATAACTCAGACTTAATTCATCACTTTCCAGCGCCACATGTTCACTATACCGGGACAGGTTCTGCTGAAATAACTGAAACAGCCCCTGTGGTTTATCAACAGCGAGTTCTGGTTGAGCAATATCGCCAGAATTAATCGCCAACAAATCAGCCAATGCAGTATCTGGTTTTTCAATGATTTGTGGCAACATAGCCAGCAAATGCTTACTCATCCGTCCCAGAGTAACGGCAGATAACACCCCCGGCATTGCCATAAAGTGAGCGTAAACCTGACCATTTACCCGGTTAATAGCCAGTTCCAAATCAATTTTGGCGCGATAGTCCCCCAACTCGACGTCTGAAACCTTCATGTCCCCCAATGTTGCATCGTTTGATTGATCCAATTCACAGGAAAAAATAGTTTGGAAAACAGGATTTTTACCTGCCATACGAGGCAAATTGAGTGTTTTTACCAAATAATCGAACGGCAAATCACGATTTTCAAGGATGTCGAGACTAACCCGTCGCGTATGCATCAAGAGTTGCTGAAAAGTTTGCAACTTACCGCTATTGATACGTACCGGCAAAGTATTAGCAAAGTAGCCAATCAGTGCATCCCATGTAGGTATGGTGCGCAGTGACACCGGTGTTCCGACTATAAGATCCTGCTCACCACTTTGCTGGCGCAACAGGAGTGCAAATAAACTCAACCAGACCATAAACGGTGTACAGTTTTGCTCGCGAGCCAGTTTCTCTACACCTTCAACATACACCTGGGGAACAACACAACTTATTGCAGCCGCTTCGTCAGTTGGCGCAGCCATCTCATTCAGTATCAGAGTCGCTGGCGCATCCGCCAATTGTTGACGCCAGAAATGAATCTGTTGCTGTACCGCTGGTTCAGTCAGTCGAGTGCGCTGCCAGGTAATGAAATGCCCATAGTTTGCTTCCAACACGGGTAGTGTGGGGACCTTACCGACCAGACGTGCCTGATAGCAGTGCCGTAACTCATCAAAAAGTATTGCCAGCGAACGGCCATCGGAAATAATGTGGTGCAGAGTAATACAAAGCACATGCTCTTGCGGGGATAACGTAAACAGTACTGCACGGATGAGTGGCCCATTGGCGAGATTGAAACTTGCCATCACTTCTTCCCGCAACTTCGGTGCCAGAGCTGACTCATCGCCGGCGATATTTTGCTGGCGCAGGGTTAGCGTTAATGCAGACGCAACCTGATAACTGGGTTCAAAACTGGATGTTCCATCCGGCCCGCTTACTTTGCTGACTTGGCTAGAGAATGTGGTACGCAATACATCGTGACGTTGCATGACGTCATTCAGCGCTTGCATTAATGCACTAAAATGCAGATTACCATGCAGTCGCAATGTGAAAGGCAAGTTGTAACTGCAATCATCCGGCCGTTGCATGGCAATCAACCACAAACTGCGCTGACCGAATGAGAGTAAATCACTGACCTGCGAAACGTGTTGCACAGTAATACTCTGTTTCGCACCGCTCTTTTTAACGCTGTCCTTTTCAATACTGTCCAGTAACGAGGCTAACCCGACGATAGTCGGATGATTGAAAATAGTGGAAAGCTTAAGCTGAACATTAAATGTCTTATTGATCTGTGTAATCAGATTGGCAGCAATTAATGAATTGCCACCACAATAGAAGAAATTATCTTCCGTACCGATGACCTGAACCCCTAATGCTGTTCTCCATAATGCCAGCAATTGTTCTTCACAGGCGTTAGTCGGTTCTGCCATAGATTCCTGATTTTCTGGTAGCGAAAAATCTGGAACTTGCAAGCGCTTGCGATCAACCTTCCCGTTAGGGGTGGTTGGTAATTTATCGAGAAACACCAAAGCACGCGGCATCATATGGCTGGGTAGCCGCAGGGACAAATAACCACGTAACTTGTCAGTATCAGCCGATGACACAACATAGGCGACCAGCACTTTATTATTTGTACTGTCATTACAGGCGACAACCGCACACTGGTGCACATCTGTGTGTTCCAGTAATGCACTCTCCACCTCGCCTAACTCGACGCGAAAACCGCGAATTTTAACCTGATGATCACTGCGTCCCATGAAATCAATAGTGCCGTCAGCCAGGAAACAGCAAATGTCTGAGGTACGATAGAATCGCGTACTGCTATTATTGTTATTGTCTGCCACAAAACGGCCTTGGCTATCGAATTTGCCGGTAATAAATTTCTCTGCCGTGAGTTGAGGATTATTGAGATATCCTTTTGCTACGGTAACACCCGCAATCAATAATTCACCACTAACGCCAATCGGCACTTGTTGCAGGTGTTTATCAACAATGAATAGCTCACAGCTAGCCAGCGGCCTACCTAATGGAATTACTCGCCCGGCTTCCAATGGATGTGTTTCTGGATCAAAAACAGTGCTATCAATGGTTGCTTCAGTTACACCGTAAGAACCCAGAATACGCGCGTCTGGGCGGCACAGCGCTTGTGCTGTATGCAGCTCATGACCAAACCAGACATCAGCACCACATACCAGTGTTGATAATCCATCCAGACGTTTCCCATTATCCTGACAGAACTGAATTAATTGACGCAGTACCACAGGAGGAAAATCACCGAAGGTCACGCCTTCGCTCATCATTAAGCGGTGCATTTCAGGGGCATCTAGCAACCACTCACGCGGACACATAACCAAGCATCCACCACAGCCCAGAGTACGACTGAAATCCCCTATACTGAGATCGAAAATAGGTGCAGCAAGTTGTAGTGATACCGGCTCACCGGGTTGGGTGAAACGATAGTCATGGCACCAGGCATGGAACGATGCATGCAGACTACCGTGGCTTACCTCTACTCCTTTTGGATTACCGGTTGAACCAGAAGTGTAAATAACATAGGCTGAATCACTCTCCTGAACTGACCAGATTGGTTGCACATCCGGCGGCGCTGGTTGACGAAACAGCCCATCAACTTCCAGCACAATGGCACGAAAATCAAGCAAATTAACAGCATCCTGTTCACTGGTGAGGATCAGTACTGGCTGTGCATCATTTATCTTATCGGCGAAGCGAGGATCAGAGGGGGACAACGGCACATAAACCGCACCGGCAGAGAGAATAGCGTAAAAAGAGATGACAATTTCTGGCCGGTAGCTCATCAATACTGCAACCCGGCTACCCGGCCCAACGCCACACTGGCGCATCTTCGCGAGCAGGCATTGCGCGTACTCGTCCAGTTGAGCATAGGTGAAACGTTGATCACGCCAAACAATCGCTCGTGCATCTGGATTATTACGCACCTGTGACTTGATGCGTTCAGCTACTGAAATAAATTCCAATATAGGTAGAGGTTCTGCCGGCCGAGAGAAGCGAGCCAGTGTTTCCAGCTCTTCTGGCGGCAACATGCTACATGTGGCGACAGAACGTTCAGGTTCACTTAACAAGGAATCCAACAATTTCTCATAGTGATTCACCATGCGAATAATGGTGAGGTTATCAAACAAATCGGTATCAAATTCAACCAGACAGAGTAGTGAGGTCGGGGATTCTTCTATCGATAACGTCAAATCATATTTAGCAGTATCAGAATGGATAAATTGTATTTCTGCTTCTAATCCACCCAGTTGCAATGCTTGTCCCGGACTCTTCAAATAATCAAACATAATCTGAAAAACAGGGGGATGGCTCAGAGAACGCAGGGGCTGTACCACATCGACAATCTCATCAAACGGCAAATCAGCATTTTCATATGCATCAAGCAATATATCGCGCGCTTGGACCAATAGATCACTGAAACTTATCCCTTTATTAAAGCGAAAACGCAGTGGTAACAAATTGATAAAAAAGCCAAGACGGACATGTTCATCAATACTGTGACGATTCGCAAATGGGCTGCCAATAACGATGTCGTCATCGTGTGAATAACGATTCAGTAATACTGCAAAAGCGGAAATCGCCACCATATAAGGTGTTAATCCATAACGTTGGCAGATTTTAGAAATACGTCCAACGAAAGATAGAGGAAGTGACGTCTGATATACCGCGCCACATCCCCGTTGTTCCAATAGCCGCGGCCGATCTGTGGGTAATTTATGTAATTCAGGCAATTCCGCTAACTGTTTTCCCCAATAGTCGCGTAAGCGTTGCCGACGGGCGCTATTCATATGAATATCTGTTACAGAGTCACTGACATGCGGGTAGGTAATTGCTGCCAACTTAGGTTGTTGACCGATTTTATACTGGTTATAGGCATGGCTAAAATCATTAAGAAAAACGTGAGTAGACCAATCATCAAATACAATATGGTGAAGCGTAAATATCAACTGATGATCGTTTTCTTGCCGACGAAGCAATAAACAACGAAAAGGCAAATCGTTACTGAGATTAAAACAATATCTGGCTTCGTTATTATAGATTGACTTTATTTTGGTTTCGCATTCTTCCGGGGAGTAATAGCTGAGATCACTGATACGTAATTCAGGCCACTGCGGATGCAACGTTATCTGCAATTCTCCATTGAGAACATGAAATTGTGAACGCAACACGGGGTGACGCTCAATCATAAAAATAATAGTTTGTTCAAGCGCTTTCCTATCTAACGTACCACGCAAACGTAACGAAAATGGCACGTTATATAATGCTGAGTCCATATTTCCTTGGCTAATAAGCCATAGCCTGCGTTGAGCAGGTGTTGGCAATAAGAACGGAACATTTGATGAGGTGTTTGAATGATTACTCACAACATTTTTCCTAAGATAAAAGGGTTCTTGAAGCTTAGTGATTGCCGTAAAAACTATCGTTCCTGGTTGTCGGCCGTTTTCGTGACAAAAGCGCTACTGGGAACACGTGTCACTCTGTTCTAGCGGGGTGAAATCAATCAGAATGATAGTACGGACTCCAACGCTGGAGTTTTCATCGCAAGTTACGGGATTGATGTAATGACAAATCGCTGCATCGTCGATGATGTAGCTATCAAGGGGATCATTAAGGGTAAAGCGAGTTATCTTATGAGCAGGGACTTCTTCAAGCTGGCAATTTGCATAAAAAGGCGGCGCGATATGCGTTGCACCGCCTTCGACATTGTAACGTTCAATCAAATGTACAGCGGTGAACGGCTGACCATCACGATGGAAACAGTTAGGCGTAATTTTTGCCGGTTTACCAGGTAGTGCTTGCATTCGGATCAAATGTACACCACACAGCAAACGGGAATAATGCTCTGCCATGCCGGTTAGACTCAGATCGTGCCAAATGAGTTTATTAAGCAGTCCTTTATTCAGTATTTCATCAGGCATGCGCAGGAATTTACGTACCACGCCACCAAATTCAGGTTGATATTCACTTCCCTGATGATAATCAATCTCTATACTACCATCTGGCTGCTGATGACCTGTTTTCCAATCAATAGTTTCTGTTTCACGGCTCCACACTCCTTCACAATAACTGCGGTGACGACCATCTTCACCAAATCGATCTAACGGCAGTGACTTCGATAATTCACACAGAGAGATAAGATCGATTTTTTCACTGTCAGAAAGGTCAAGATCGGTGGCATTGAAAGTGGCAAACCCTTGTTGATGCAAGCTGTTGCGGATATGTGCGGTAGTAAGACGGTAACTATCTGGTGCGTTAATAAATATATTCCAGCCCATTGTAATATCTCTTTATTAGGGTGAACTACGATGACATCGTATTAAATTAATTACGATATCTTAGGAAAAACCAGTTAATACTAATTAACTTAAAAGATTATTTAGTTATATTTAATGATTTAAAAAAACACCTATAAATAAGAATATCTCGATTTCGCATAGTAAGTACAACAACATTGCCATGCTTTTTGTCGATCTACAAAATCAATCAATCAATTTCTGACAAGTCAGATAGTAAAGAATATTGCTAGATAAATGAGAGAGATAGTTTTAAATCAATAGGCCATTAGACAAATCTACTATAGTATAACAACCGTTTTTTGAGTGAATTAATCACCTCAATAGCATTGCCTTTCTTGCTGGGTGAAACAATAGCGTCCTCCGACAATACTTTGACATCCATCTTTCCTTTATCATCCCTGGCTAGCAGCGCATAAGGATTAGTAAAGTCAATTTTTTTATCTAAATTCTTCACTGATCATTTCATGACTCGAAAATCCTAACTCATTATTAAACATCATTATTTTAACCCTTTTTTAATGGGTGAAGCGCCTTTGCTGTAACTTCCGCCAATCATATAAACAGCCTAACAATAAAAATATTTTCATTAAAATTTAATTAGAAAATAGATCGCAGAATATACAATGTCAACTTGGGTTTTTATTTTTTATTTGTCAAAAAAAATTTACATATAAAGGGGTGTTAGAATATTATATTATTTTTAATTGATTTTAAATCTGGTATATCATCAACTCAAGAAATTAATGGACTATCTAGTGCCAGTTTAGCTAGTAAAGGCTTGTCAGTAATAAAATTCTGCCATTTATATTTTTTGAATATAAATAGATTGCCAATTTTTCAAATATCCATCAATTCTTACTATCTTCGGAAGAAAACGTGGATTTAATTTTTCATGCTAATCTTTTATTAATACGATCTTTGTCTGATTATTCCTTGTAGGAACGGCACTATACTCATTAAATTCTATCTTCCATTTATCTGTTTTACGGATTTTAGTATTAATACTGGTACTCAACATGGATTAAAATAGATCTTTAAACCATATGAATAATTGGGGAATTATAATAAAATTGGGGTAATGGTACTGAACGTGGTGTGTTTAATGGTAACTAATATGCTTTAAAAGTACTTATAATATAATTATTAATTTTTTCAATAAGTTAATTTAATAGGAGATATATTTCTACGTTATTTGTTTTTATTTTTTTTTAGATTAAATATAATGCTAAAATACATAATCAAGGTGAAGAATGTAATATATTATTGATGTGTCTTTATCTCTCAGGGATAAACTTTTGATAGAACCAGTCGTGGACCAACTCAAGAAATATTTCTCAGATAGAGCATTTAAGACACTGTAATCAGATCGGTTTTTTATTGGAAATCGTCGCTGGACTAATTGCTTATACATTCCAACCTAAAAACCGAGCTTGAGTTTACGGGATTGTGATATCGCTATTTTTAAACGAAACCGAGATTAATTAAACCAAAGTGCCGGATAAAAAACAGCACGTTGTCAATGATCTGAAGAAAGTCCGCTCTGCGGACTTTCTTCCTTAAAGGTGGAAAGCTATGCGCTTACCTGTTGGAAGAGTCACCTCAAGGCTCAATTCACCGCCCAATGCTTTCACATAGCGCTTAAGTGTTGATAGCCTTGGATCATTGTCAGCTTGTTCCATCCGAGCAACGGAAGGCTGTTTAACCCCTATAACAGCGGCCAATTCTGTTTGTGAAATTTTTAACTCATCACGCAGTTGGCTAAGGGCGATCTGGATACTGGCTTCTTCGACCCGTTCCGCGACTCGTGCCTGCATTTCAGGACTTTCTTTAGCCAACAGTTCTCTGTAAGTAGCCATGATTATTTTTCCAGTTTCGCAAGATGTTTTATGAACCCAACCGTAGTGGATAGTTGGAGACATTGCTCGTCTTGGTCCTGCACACCCATTAGTTTGCAATTAGAAGAAATATTTAAATCTGGCGCGTGCGCCGTAGCGTCGGTCATTATTACTGTTGGCAATTTTGTTGTTGGCATTTGCTTCCAGCATAGAGACGTAGGCGCCAAGATAGAGATTAAAGTTTTTCATATTCATAATATTAGGAATCTGATATGACATATGGATGGTATTTATATCGTATTTACCCGGCTCATTGAATGGGTGATTAATATATGCGGTTGTATCGTCAGTATTGAACGTTTTGATATTGTTATGGGCATAGATATAACCCAGTTCGAAACGATGCCACATCACATTAATTCCGGTAGTGAAATTATGTTCATCTGAGGCATCCAGATAGGCGGTATTCAGGTTAGCGACAATGCCATCATCAGGATCGGTCTCCAGACCGTTCCAATTTAATGTCATGCCGTAACCATTGCGTCTGGATTGATCGACCCATTGCCCTTGATTATTCTGGTAGCCATAGGCGTTATTGACGACATTACTCTCCATCGCTATGGCTGCACTAAACTGATCTTTTTTCCAGGCTGCTACCGGGCGCAAATAGGCGACATTTTTTTTATTTTCCAGTGTGTTGCCGTGGTAAGTGTTATCTCGGAATAGCGAAGTGCCATCTTCAAGTAGAGTATTGAGTTCGAAATACCAGTTGCCAGCGTATTTGCTCAGCATCAAGTTGCCCCCGCTGTTACTGCGGCCACGTCCTTCTTTCATCATGTAGATATAGCCGAAACCATCGGCATACAAATCATTGGCGGTATTACCAGAATACTGAATAAAAGTATCTTGGTTGAGTGGGAACATATCGTAAGCTTCAAAACGCCCGATTTTTACCTGCCAGTTTTTCTCATTGCCGAAGAAAAAAGCGGCGTCGTCGAGATTCATTTTGCCAGTCATGTCTGCTAATGGTTGCACTCTAAAGCCGGCAAAGTTGTTGTTTTGATCACGGCGGTAACCGTCCAGCCCGATCAAAATGCGGCCATTAACATTCCAACGCTCTTTGTCGCCAGGTTTCCAGTCTTTATTATCGCTGGTTTTAAGTGAAGTAAGCTGACCGGTTCGGCTGGCGCTATCGAGATTGAATTCTACATCGCCGTACAATTTTAGATCGCCAAAATCATTCAATTTCAAGTTGCTGGTTGATGAAGCACTGTTTTCCAGCGGAGTGGTGCTTTGTGCTATTTGTATGGTCTGTTGTTTGGTTTCGATAGCGCACTGTTCTAGTTGCTGCGCGCGTTGCTCGGCGGCAGTGGCTCGTGCTTCTGCTTGTTGCAGTCGCTGCTCCAGTGCATCCAGGCGTGCCTCGATGCTATTGGTGGGTGAAGCAAGGGCAGAGGCTGAAAATATTAATCCTGGTGTGACAATCAGATAGTGAAGGTTTTTCATGATATGCTACCCTTTTGGGATATGAGTTATTATATCGTAGTTAAATTATCAAGCTGGTTTTTGGGCTAAAAGATAATTGAGTTGATTAGCAGATCGCAATCAACTCTACTAACCAGATAAAGCTATTGTGATCGAATACTCAAATTCGGTATGAAAGATAAGTAACGGTGGAATGGATTTCCACCACCGAGTGGTCAAGGTTGCGTTTTCAAGATCAACAGGAATGATTGGCATGGTACGAAAGTGCTGGAATTGTTTGTCAATGTTAAACAAAGGGGGCTGTCAAAGTTGTTGTTATTTGAAATGAGAAAGAGTATCTGAAGTAGAAATAATTGCATGAATTAATCATTTTTCGAAGTGTGGAAATGATACATTTGATTCTATTATTTATAGAGATAAATTCATTAAAATCAATCTGTTGGGAATTATATTTTATCTTATCATTTTTTAAATTTACTATTTGAATGATTGGTAATATATTCAAAAGGTTATGAAATATATTTTTATATGTTGATATCCTACTGATTGCATTATAATATCAGCGCTGTTTGGGATGATAACTTCATAATAATCATATAGTTAAATTTTTTGCTACCCTTTTTGTGATCATTCCCGCATTACTACAGTTTTTTTTATGATAAAACATAAGAGATAATAAGCTAAATTTTTATAAAATATCAGGATTGATGCTGGATGATGTCGTCAATTCAGCTTTATCTATTGTTTGATATGAGGAGGTCATTATTGATATTCATCACAAAACATAATGAATTCTAATGTGAGCATAAAGGCTCAAGTTCGATTGATATAATACGTGTTATTATTGAGGCTATGTCTTGGTTAAACATAAAAATACCTAATGAAAAGCTTGTCGAAAAAATCTGATTATCAAAATAATTTAGCAAAGTAATGAATTATTCCTATGTCTTATCATTGCAGAGCTCAAAGATATAGGTAAGAACCTATTTTTTAATTGTATTGTGATTATATTGTATTGTAATCATGGAAATGCCGGTGCTTGTTGGCCCTACTCTTAACGAATGGCGGTTGTTCATCGGTTGGAGTTTTTTAAATGGTGTCACATTATGTTCAGGACAATGATAAAAATTTAGGGAATACCATGACGACCGAAACTATTTCTGGTTATGGAGATAATTTTTCCCCCTATGTTAGGTGTATATACCCAATGGATTTCAAGATGCATCGCGACGGCAAGGGAGCGAATCCCCGGGAGCATAGCGAACTATGTGACCGGGGTGAGTGAGTGCAGCCAACAAAGAGGCAACTTGAAAGATGACGGGTATAAACGTAATTAAAAATTGTGACCGTATACCTCTGTCTTTTGCAATTCGTGTAGGCAATAGCCCTACATTCACTTCTTATATCGGGATCTATAGTCTCTCAAGTAATCATGAACGGGACTACCCCGTATTCGCTTTTTTATCAAGCATTAAGCGCAATAACGACAACTACCACGTTAACTATTTGTGAGGAAAAAGAGAGTGATAGACGTACAGATCAATGAAGTACCTCTTAAGGAACACAGCCCTTCAATTAATGATTGTTTGGATGAGCAAAAGTTACTTTATGACATGCTGCTGTCACGGGAATTTGATAATCGTAGTGCGATAGTCACACGACAAGGTCGAGCTTGGTTCCATGTGTCGGCTGCTGGACATGAAGGGTTGGCTGTGTTGCCTCAGCTTATGGAAAAGAATGATGTACTGGTTCCTTACTATCGTGATCGGGCATTAGTATTAGCGCGTGGTATGTCTATTGTTGAAATGACAAGGGAACTTATGGGTAAGGCCACTTCTCACTCGGCCGGCCGAACCATGTCGAATCATTTCTGCTCCAAAGAGCATAATATCTTCTCGGTAGTCAGCTTGACCGGAACCCAATGTATTCCCGCGGCTGGAGCCGCCTGGGCAAGCGTGTTGGACAATAAAAATGGGCTTGTCGTGTGTGGTGTCGGCGATGCGGCGACTCGGCAGGGAGAATTTTATGAAGCGGTCAGCTTTGCAGTTGAAAGGCGTTTGCCGGTAGTCTTTGTGGTTTCCGATAATAAATTGGGTATTAGTACCTCAACGGAGAAGATGGCGCCGTATCGGTTGGGAATATTTAACGAGTGTTTGATTCGCCGTGTTGATGCCCGCAAACCGGAAACTTTGTTTCCTGTTGCACAGGAGGTATTCAATAAGGCGAGATTTGAGCGGACTCCCTGCATATTGGTTTGTCGTATGGATCGGTTAGATTCTCATTCCAATTCAGATTCTCACAAACTGTACCGTACCCCGGATGAACTGGAGGTACTACAGGATCCTATTGAAAATTATGTCGCTTATTTAAAGGAAAAAGGAGCGATTACTGAGCAAGCTCTGGCTGAACAAAAAGAGCGCATTAAAGCGGATGTCGCGGAAATATTTGAGCGTGTTTACTACGAAGAAGAGCCGGATCCTGCAAGTGTCAGTACCTATTTATGCAATCGTGAAGGAACGCCTACCGTACATGTTGAGATGGAAGCCGAAGAGACACAGGTCAAAGCGGTAAATCAGGTTTTGGACGAGGCATTGAGTCAGCATCCGAATGTGCTGCTATTTGGTGAGGATATTGAAGATCCTAAAGGTGGTGTTTTTGGTTTCACCCGTGGCTTATCCACTCGCTATCCTGATCGTGTTATTAATGCTCCCCTTTCAGAAGCCACAATTATTGGCTCGTCTGTTGGATTGTCCGCCTGTGGTTGGCGTCCGATTGTTGAACTGCAATTTATTGACTTTGTTGGGCTAGGTCTCAATCAGTTACAGTCACAACTTGGCACTTTAAGTTGGAGAACGGTAGGAAAATGGCGCTGTCCGGTAGTGATATATGCTCCTTATGGCGCTTATCTCCCTGGCGGCGGTATATGGCACAGCCAAAGCTCGGACGGTATCCTGGCGCATATTCCCGGTATTAACGTTCTTGTTCCAACGACACCGGCTGATACCGTCGCATTGTTCCGTACCGCGTTAAGTCTGGATATGCCGAGTCTGATCCTGATCCCTAAACACCTTATGAGAGAGCGCCATGAGCGTCGGTTGGTGAGTCCGGTGTCGCTTGGGCAGGCAAATATCGTCAGGGCAGGAAAAGATATTACACTGGTTGCTTGGGGAAATACGATTCAACTTGCGACTATGGCAGCTCTTCAGGCGGAAAAAGACAATATTGACATTGAAGTGATTGAATTACGTAGTCTGGTACCTTGGGATAAACAACGGATTGCGGAATCTTTACGCAAAACCGGGCGGCTTATCGTTGTACAGGAGGATACCCGGACGGCCAGTGTTGGTGCATCCATTATTGCTGATATTTTGGATGAGAATGACAATTTCTTCTCTTTATTGGCACCTCCGCGCTTGGTGACGCGTGAAGATATTCATATTCCTTTTAATCCTTGTTTAGAGAAAGCTGTTTTACCCGGCACGGATGACATTTTGGCCTCCGTCTATGCGGTAATGAGCTAAGGAGAACTTATGGCACAGTTGCTTATTCCCCCGATGGGAGAAGGAACCACTGAAGTCGTCATCATCCAGTTACTTAAGCAGGTGGGGGATCATGTCAAGCGTGATGAACCTGTTTATGAAATGGAGACGGATAAGGCCGCCTTTACTATTGAGTCTGATGTTGAGGGGATCTTGGAAAAATGGTTGGCGGCGGAAAATGATATTATCCCTGTTGGATCGCCTATTGCAGTCATCAGAGCTGTTGGAGAGATGGCAGAGCCTTCCTCTGTCAGTGAAGAGTTAACGCCTCCGCCGGAGAAAATGGAGAGAGTGGCGGAGGAAGTAGAAAAAATAGAGAAAGTGGAGGCGGCTCCAGAAGTATCCGCTCCTCCTGCGCGTATTCCGCCAAAAACCCGTCAGTACGCACAAGAACACCAAATTGAGCCGCACATTCTTAGCCAACTGGCGGAAAAACATGGGACATTATTGCCTGGTCATATAGATGATTACCTCCAGCAGTACCGTGAAACTAAGCCGTCAGAAAAGAGCAATGCAGAAAATGACAATGTGGGTTTTCTGTCCAGAGATCAGCAGCGTCTTAATCGTGCAATACGGTTAAATAGTGCTACGGTACAACCTTGTTGGGCAGCTAAACCACTACCGATTGAGCTTGTTGATAACGCCATTCATCATTTAACGGAAACCTCCGGGCAACAGGAATGGATAACGCCATTTCAGGTCATCACTTATGCGATTTCTCAGGCATTGAAAAAATTCCCGATGTTGCGTTCGAGAGCGCTGGATCAAGAGCGTTATCACACTTATACGGATATCAACTTGGGTATTGCTTTTCTGGATGAAAAAGGCGATTTGAGCTCGTTAAAAGTACCGGAAACGCAGACCATGAGCTTTTTTGAGTTCAGGCAACACTTGAATGGTGTTCTTGATCCCGATGTGGAAAAACTGCCCGTTGATATTGATGTTCCTATGATGATCTCGTATACCGGCAACGATGGTGCTACCTTTGCTGTACCTGTTATTGTGCCGCCATCTCAGTCAACATTGTTCATCGGTGCGCCTCACAACAAAGAGATGAACCTCGTTCTGGCATTTAATCATTATCTGCTCAATGGGGTAGAGGCGTCTGAATTTATTACCGAGATTATTACTCAGGTTCGTGTTCTGTCTGGGCCACGATCTACCGCGCATCAGATAGAAGGTAAATCAGGTAAATCGGTTTCCGGGCAATTACGCACGCTGCTGGCGGATTTCCTGAATTGGGACGAAGATTTTACTGAATCAATGATGCAGCGCACTTGGGCTGATTTGGGCATTGATTCGCTCAAGGCAGTAAAACTTGCAGAGTTGATGTCGGCGCATTTTCGTCGAAAATTATCGCCGACGCTGTTCTGGCGTTATAGCTCGCCGCATCGATTGATTGAATATCTGGACGTTTCCAAAACTGAACTGACTGAGAATAAACATTCCTTAGATGACTTTATTAATGCGATGCGTAGTCTTGATGGCGAAGCAGCATTAAGGTTACAGCGCCTCATAGAAGGAGGAAAGCATGGATAATCTGTATCACATATATCATTCGCTTAGTCCGGATGAACAACGGATAGCTAAATCTGCCTTGTTGGAGCATTTAAGTTCCATGACTTCCTCAGTAAGTAGTGCGGGTGATACGAAACAGATGCCTATTGCTATTGTGGGCATGGCTTTCCGACTTCCTGGGGCGGAAGATTCTCCAGAGCAGATGTGGGAGATCTTAAGATCTGGACGCAGTGTGATAGAAGAGATTCCAGAGCAGCGGTTTGCATCCGGAAAACCTTACGTCATTCCGTTACCTAAAAAAGCCCTGAAAGCGGGGTTACTCAATAGTATTGATGGTTTTGATGCGCCATTCTTTGGTATTTCTCCGCGAGTTGCGGCCATGATGGATCCGCAACAGAGAATGCTATTAGAGCTGACCTGGCAAGCGATCGAAGATAGTGGCGCCAATCCGCTTGGCTATTCAGGATCAAAGACGGGTGTTTTTATTGGTTCGTGCAGTAATGATTATCGTGAACTTGTTGCGGCCGATATGGCGATGGCAAATGCTTATGCAACGACAGGGACACTGAATTGCCTTCTGGCTAATAGATTGTCATTTTATTACAACTTTATTGGTCCAAGTTTGCAAATTGATACCGCGTGTTCAAGTGGATTGACGGCACTGACTCAAGCGGTGAATTCATTGCGTTCAGGGGAATGCCAACAGGCGATAGTTGGCAGCGTTAACCTATTGAGCAACACATTCAACATGGCTGCTTATTACCGGGCGGGAATGTTATCTAAAGATGGCTGTTGTAGGGTTTTTGACGCGGATGCTAATGGTTTTGTCCGTGGTGAAGGGGCTGTCTGTCTATTCTTGAAAACGCAAAAACAGGCCTTAGAGGATCGGGATCCGATTTATGGATACGTTCGGGCATCGGCAGTCAATCATGGCGGACGTGCTAATTCATTGACTTCACCTAATCCTGAGCAGCAAATTGCGTTGGTTAAAGATTGCTTGCTACAGGCTGGAATTTCTGCGGAACAAATCAGTTACCTTGAAGCACATGGAACGGGAACCTCGTTGGGTGATCCCATAGAATTTAATGCGCTTAATGAAGTCTTTAATCGTGATGAATCAGGAGAAACGCCACAACCTTGCTATATTGGTTCAGTAAAAGCCAACATTGGGCATTTAGAAGGCGCTGCGGGGTTAGCTGGCATCGTTAAAGTTTTATTAATGTTGCAGCATAAATCTATTGTACCTAGCGCCGCGTTTCAGCGTTTGAATCCTGAAATTGATAGTGTGGGTTCGCGTTTACAACTGGCTACAGAGGAAAATCCTTGGCAGGTTGGGATAGGGCAAAAACGTTTCGCTGGACTTAGCTCTTTTGGATTGGGTGGCAGCAATTCACATGTCATTCTGGAAGAGGCGCCAACTCAAGTGCAGCAACAGATTAAAGCCAATTTAGAGGGGTATTATTATCCCATCTCGGCTAATAGCCAGGCATCGTTACAAAAAATGGTGGCTATGCTAGGGGATTTTATTGAGAACGATGAAGGCATTGAACTGCCAGCGGTTAGCTGGACATTACAGTTTGGTAGGGCAGCGTTATCTTATCGGGCATTATTTGTTGCAACATCACGGCAGGATCTTCTGAAGCAGCTACGGGACTTTGCTTCGTCTGCTTCAACTAAAGAAGATCAATGGCTTCATATGGCAGAGGATGACTCTCGATTTTTATGGTTACGAGGTCAGGATATAGATTGGCGTACCTGCTGGCCTTCCGGGCAGAAACCGTTGCGTATTCGATTACCCAAATATGCTTTTGAACATCGGCGTTACTGGTTACCTCACAATGAATCCGTGGTTGCAAAACAGTAGGCAGTGAAGCGAGACAGGAAAACCAGAGAGCATGATGAAATAATTGTAGAAACCCCACAATCTCGGCAGAGGTTGTGGGGTTTCTTTTGTTATGGCTTTAGCCAGTTTAAGTAGCGTAAGCTTCTTAAACATAAAACCCCCCGCTATGCGGGTGGAGGCCAAGGGTTATACCAAGAAAAACACCTTTCCGTTACGATATAGATGTTCAAGCTAATA
>NZ_CAWNXG010000019.1:0-95324 GCF_963878145.1 Photorhabdus sp. S10-54
TGTCCCTAAATCAAGGGTCTGTGAACGGGTATTGTTACCCGCTAGGGCGTGATGTGAAGGGCAACGCAACTGATACATCAATTGCTAACAATACAGGCGGAAACGAAACCCGCCCCCGCAACGTCGCCTTTAATTACATAGTGAGAGCAGCATAATGACAGAACAAAAATACTCTTTAGAGCATGAAACAGCCGTATTGGGTAAAGATGGTTTGGCTATTCAAGCAGGGTGGATAAAGGTTTATCACTCGAATCAGATAACGAGAGAATTCACAGTTTCAGATATTGAGTATGTCATGCTCGGTGTCAGCTTATCTGCCGGTGCTTATCCCGATGCGCCAGAACTTCCCGATTCTCGCGATGTGGCCGTTTGTCGCAGTGAAGACGGTAAGTGCTGGCAAATCCTCCCGGATTACCGTGGCAAAACAGCTTACGACACGTTAACTCGCGCTCCGACTGAGATAACAGAAATCGGTGAATTGCCGGATACCCTGACGTTCAAGAAGCCTCCCACAGACTTCGATAAGTGGAACGGTAAAGAATGGGTAGTTGATAAAGACCTTCTCAAATCTCATCAGATTAATGAAGCTAAGCAACAACAAGCAGCACTGTTACAACAAGCAAATGAAACACTCTCATTGCTACAAGACTCTGTTGACTTAGAAGTTGCTACTGACTCAGAGAAAGCCGCTCTACTCGAATGGAAGAAGTACAGAGTATTGCTTACGCGTGTAGATGTGAATCAAGCGCCTGATGTGGAATGGCCGGAGGTGCCGAAGTAAATTTGACTAATGACTTTAAATGTGTTTAGCATTAACTAACTACTGTACAAGTAGCTTAGAAATGCTGATTTTTGAAGAGCAAGTACACTGCCGTGCAGGCAGAACAACGAAGCCGGTTAGTCCGGCTTCATAATCTACCCTCCCTCTTCCTTTTCCTCTTAATGATGTACTACGCTTCATACCTAAGTGCTTTTTCGGTTTGTACATATGTGTGTGCATATCTTTTTATTTTGTGATTTATTTGTATTTAACATATTGTTTTTATTGTTATTTTTAATTTATGATGCATTCTGACTAGGAATGCCCCTCTCCCAGTTTCCCTTAATATCGAATCGGAGTGAGTAGGGGTTATCTGGTTTGATATTTAATCTATCGTGTTATTATTGGCTATCAATTGTTCAAGTTGTGCTCTGCTTGTCAGCTTAGTATCTACTTTTATGTAGGCACTATGCTCCTCCGGAACAATAACGACATCGCAAACGCCTGGCTGAACAAGAATTTTTTGTTCCAGCAATGCTTTATTGACTATATTTTCTGGTAGAAAAATTCTGATGCTGCTGACATAAGGAGGTTGTTTCATTGTTATGCTAATAATGAGCCAAATGATTGTCAGAACGATACCTGCCGCAAATACCAGCGGTGCTCCTTTTAATTCATATAACCAACCACCGAGACCACCCCCTAAAGCGACACCTAAAAATTGGCTGGTGGAGTAGATACCCATTGCTGTACCTTTATAACCCGCTGGTGCTTCTTTACTGATAAGTGATGGCAGGATAGCTTCCATTACATTGAAAGCAATAAAGAAAATTTGTATGCCGATAAAAATCACCCATAAGTGATGTCCCGCCGCCCACAATACAATTTCAGCAATCAGCAGCATCGTGATACACAGTGAAAACACTTGTTTCATGCGGCGCTTTTTTTCTGCGTAAATAATGAAAGGTAAAACAGATAAGAATGAAACTAGCATAGTGATCAGATAAACCTTCCAGTGTTGTTGGGTAGGGAGCCCCGCTTGTTGCATCACCAAAGGAAGGGCGACAAAACTTGCCATTAACAAAGTGTGCAAACTGAGAATGCCAAAGTTAAGTTTTAGCAACTGGCTATCAGCCAGAACCTTACTGAAACTGTGACGAACAATGCCTGATTCACGGTTAATAATATGTTTATCGGTGGAAGGAACAGCAAATAATGTTATCAGAATGCCACTACCGGCCAGAATGGTAATTCCCCAAAATAGGCCATTTAATCCAATGGCATTCGTAAGGATTGGGCCAAGTACAATGGCGATGGCGAAAGTTATTCCGAAGCTAATGCCAATAAAAGCCATCGCTTTAGTTCGATTTTGTTCACGGGTTAAATCAGAAAGTAGCGCCATAATTGCAGCAGATATCGCTCCAGCGCCTTGTAACGCTCGCCCAATTATTATGCCCCAGATGGAGTCACTGAGAGCAGCAATAATACTGCCAAGGATGAATAGCAATAATCCGCCAACAATTAAGGGCTTACGGCCAATTTTGTCAGAAAACAGGCCAACAGGGATCTGGAAAATGGCTTGGGTTAGACCATAAATGCCAATGGCGATGCCAATAAGTGTTTCGGTGGCATCTTTTAGATGAAGTCCATAGGTTGTTAATACAGGAAGAACCATGAACATGCCTAGCATTCGCAGAGAAAAAACTGAACCTAGGCCCCATGTCGCCCGAAGCTCAAGTGGCGTCATTTTATTATCGTTCATGATTACCTCGAAATATTTTGATGCGTCATTGTAGATAGGTTTTCAATAAGGGGTAAATAGTTAATTGAATTAATAATATTGAAGTGTTAAGGAGAGTGGATAACAGGCTGGAAGGAAACTGATGGCAGAGGGGGTAGCCACTGCCATCAGGGAAAATTACCGGACGTAAGTTAGGAAGGCTTCTGAGGGCACATGTGGGTCAATAGACATCATGACACTCAGGGAAGTGATTGCCACAATGGAAAATATAAATAATTTACGAGCCCAAATGCGGTCATTATCAGTTTTGTAACCGGATAACGCCATTCCTAGCCACCAGACGCTCACTGCTGCTGCAACAACCAGATATTTGTAACCAGCGTAACCGCTGATGGCTAACATAAGGGTTGCAATCATAAATGCTAGGATATAAAGGATAATGTGGTTTTTCGCCACAGATATGCCTTTAATGACGGGCAGTACAGGAATATTGGCTGTCTGGTAATCTTTGAAACGAAAAATAGCAATGGCGTAGGAGTGCGGCATTTGCCACAGGCTGAAAATCAGTAACAGGATCAACGCGCCCGTATCAAACTGACCAGTTACTGCACAATAACCGATAACCGGAGGTGCAGCACCGGACAAACTGCCGATCAACGTGCCATAAACAGATTTCCTTTTCATATAGAGGCTGTAAACCCCTACATAGATGACAAAACCGATAATCGCTAATTGCATTGCTAAAGCATTGGCTGCTGCATAGAGCAGCACTATGCCAGCAATACCCAGTATTGATGCATAAATCAGGCTGATTTTCGGATCAATAAGCCCTTTTACAAGGACGCGGTTTTTTGTTCTTTCCATGATCCGATCGATGTCACGGTCAATGTAGTTGTTAAATACACAACCAGAAGCCACGACTAGTGAAACACCGAGCAGAGTCGAGATGAACAAAGGGTAATCAATCACCCCTTTCGAGGCGAGTAGAAAACCACCGATCACAGAAATTAAATTGCCGAAAATAATTCCTGGTTTAGTTACTTGCAGGTATTGCTTAATCATATATGCAGCTCTTTAATCAACCATCATATTAATGTTGAGGTTGTACATAATCCATAGTGAGCCAACAACAACAATACCGATAATCAAGATAGTGAACAGCAATGCGACTAAGTTCCAGCGCTCTTCTGACGAAGTGTTCATGTGCAGGAAGTAAATAAAATGAACAATAATCTGCACCACAGCCAGAGCGACTACTGTTGTCAGGATAGTCGTATGGGAGGCGGAACCATCCATTACCATCCAGAACGGAATCACTGTCAGGATGACCGAAAGAACAAAGCCGATCAGATAAGACTTCAGGCTACCGTGGCTAGCTCCAGTATGAGCGGTATTGGAATGACTCATTACATAGCTCCTAACAGATAAACAACGGTAAATACACAGATCCATACCACATCCAGGAAGTGCCAGAACAAGCTCAGGCAGTTCAGACGGGTTTTATTTACATCAGTTAAACCGCGGCGGGTTACTTGGATTATCATGATGATAATCCAGACCAGACCACAGGTAACGTGGATACCGTGAGTAGCAACCAGTGCGAAGAATCCGGACAAGAATGCACTGCGGTCAGGGCCGTGGCCGTCAACAATCAGGTGATGGAATTCGTACAATTCCATCGCCACGAAGCCAAGGCCGAACAGGAAAGTCATACCGAGCCAGGCGTTAACTTGGCCGACTTTTCCTTTGTTCATGCCTAACATGGCAAAGCCATAAGTGATACTACTGAATAACAGTAGGAAAGTTTCGACCAATACGAAAGAGAGGTCGAAAATCTCTTTACCAGATTTGCCGCCTGCGGTTCCGTTAACGAGTACTGCATAAGTCGCAAATAGACATGCGAACAAAATACAGTCACTCATCAAGTAGACCCAGAAACCGAATACTTTAGTGGCTCCCGCATCGTGGTGCCCGTGATGCTCGTGGGCATGATTGTGGTTAGTCATAGTTTCAGTTGACATGGTTCAGACCTGCCTTGCTAATTTGTTCATGGTGTTGATTCTCAATTTGCTCAACTTCAGCAACGGGTACGTAGTAATCAACATCTTCATCAAAGCTTTTTGCAATCCAAGTGATAATCATGCCCGCAAAGCTTGCGATAGCTAGCCACCAGATATGCCAAATCATGGCGAAACCAAACAGCAAGCTGAAGCCAGCAATAATTACACCTGCACCGGCATTTTTAGGCATATGAATTTCTTCATACTTAGCAGGACGTTTATAAGCTGTGCCTTTTTCTTTCATATCCCACCATGCATCACGCGTTTGCACATGTGGAACGTCAGCAAAGTTATAAAACGGTGGTGGAGAAGATGTTGCCCACTCCAGAGTACGCCCGCCCCAAGGGTCGCCGGTCAGGTCACGGTTTTGGTCACGGTCACGGATACTAACGTAGAATTGAATGACCTGACACAGGATACCAACGGCAATCAGTGCAACACCAATCGCGGAGACGACCAGTAGAGTATGGAATTCAGGGTTGATATCTTGGCTAATACGGCGAGTCATCCCCATAAAGCCGAGCGCGTAAACTGGCATAAAGGCGATAAAGAAGCCGATAATCCAGAACCAGAATGCGCGGATACCCCATTTTTCGTTCAGTGTGAAACCGAAAGCTTTCGGGAACCAGTAAGCAGTACCGGCAAAACAACCGAAGACAACACCACCGATAATAACGTTATGGAAGTGTGCGATCAGGAACAAGCTGTTATGCAGAACGAAGTTTGCGCCTGGAACTGCCAGCAGAACGCCAGTCATACCACCGATAGAGAAGGTGACGATGAAGCCAACGGTCCACAGCATCGGTGTTTTATACTCAATACGGCCTCGATACATGGTGAACAGCCAGTTGAAGATCTTAACGCCTGTCGGAATCGAGATAATCATGGTGGCTATGCCGAAGAAGGCGTTAACGTTCGCACCCGAGCCCATCGTAAAGAAGTGGTGCAGCCATACAATGAACGACAGTACGGTAATGGCAATGGTTGCCCATACCAGAGATGTATAGCCGAACAGTCGTTTTTTCGAGAACGTCGCAGTCACTTCAGAGAAAACACCAAAGACCGGCAACACCAGAATGTAAACTTCAGGGTGACCCCAAGCCCATATCAGGTTGATGTACATCATCATGTTGCCACCCATATCATTGGTGAAGAAATGGGTGCCCATGTAGCGGTCAAAGGTTAGCAGGGCAATGGTAACTGTCAGAATCGGGAATGCGGCGATGATCAATACGTTAGTACAGAGTGCTGCCCAAGAAAATACAGGCATTTTCATCATGGACATGCCAGGAGCACGCATACGCAGGATCGTCGCAAAGAAGTTAACGCCTGTCAGCAAGGTACCAATGCCGGATATCTGAAGACTCCATATCCAATAATCGACCCCAACGCCTGGGCTATATTCTATACCTGAGAGCGGAGGATAAGCTAACCAGCCGGTCTGAGCGAATTCACCTACACCCAGAGAGATGTTAATCAGTGCAACGCCGACGACGAAAAACCAGAAGCTCAGTGAGTTCAGGAATGGGAATGCCACGTCACGAGCGCCGATCTGTAGTGGAACCACGATGTTCATCAGACCGACAACAAAAGGTGTCGCCATGAAGAAAATCATGATGACGCCGTGGGCGGTAAAAATCTGGTCATAGTGATGCGGTGGCAGGAAACCTGCTTCACCCGCAGAGGCGACAGCCTGTTGACCACGCATCATGATGGCATCGGCAAAGCCACGGAGCATCATGACCAGAGCCACGATAATGTACATAATACCGATTTTCTTGTGGTCAACGCTGGTTAACCACTCGCTCCATAGCCATTTCCATTTACGGAAATAGGTCAGGGCTCCGACAATTGCGAGCCCTGCGAAGAGAATCCCTGCAAGAGTAACCATGACAATGGGCTCATGCAGTGGGATTGCATCAAGTGTTAATTTTCCCAACATTACTTTATTCCTCAACTCCGGCATGAGCAGTTTCGCTCATATTCATGTTATGACCTGTTGTTGCACCGTGGCCGCCATGCATATTCATGTTGCCCATAAATTTGGCAATAATGTCTTGATACAGGTTAGGTTTAACGCTTGAGAAGTATTCAACCGGATGATTCTGGCTTTGTTTGGCTAACTCATCAAATGCTTGCATGGTATCCAAGGTTTTGGGAGAGGCTTTCACTTTTTGAACCCATTGTTCAAAACTTTCCCGATCTGCGGTAGCGGTAGCAGTAAATTTCATGCCAGAGAAGCCGTGACCACTATAGCTACTGGACAAACCTTTATAAACGCCAGGTTCATCGGCAATTAAGTGAAGTTTAGTCTGCATACCAGCCATTGCATAGATTTGACCACCTAACTGCGGGATGAAGAATGAGTTCATCACGGAATCAGAGGTGATTTTGAAGTTAATAGGCACTCCGGTAGGAAAAGCAATTTCGTTAACTGTAGCAATACCTTGCTCCGGGTAAACGAATAGCCATTTCCAATCAAGAGAGATGACTTCAATAGTTACGGGTTTTTCATCGCTAACCAGCGGCTTATATGGGTCAAGCTCGTGGGTTGTTTTCCAGGTAATGGTTGCTAAAATAATAATGATAATGATAGGAACGGTCCATACTACCAGCTCAATTTTATTTGAGTGTGCCCAGTTAGGGCGATAGGTAGCACTTCTATTGGCTTCGCGGTAACGCAGGGCAAAAGTGAATGCCATGATGATTACCGGAATAACGATGATCAGCATCAGGCCAATAGCCGTGAGTATCAGCGTTTTTTGTTCAGCGCCGATGGCGCCTTTAGGGTTCATCAATACCATATCGCAGCCACTCAGCACAAGAGTAGCCGCTAGTATTGACAATATCCCAATACTTTTATTGTATTTCATAAGTCTCATCTAACGACTCCAAATAACAAAAGCTCTATTGTCGTTTCATCAGTGCGGGCATTCTACGGTAAGGCTACTGGAGTGTAAACATTTGTAATAGTTAGTTGAGGGGTTGTTACCCTTTATGTCGATGGGATCACATGCAAATGGAGGATTAATCAGAAGTTAGCTTGAAAAGGTTATTTAATTGTAACGAAATAGGGCGGAAATACGAATTTATATTAAAGTTATTTTATATTTTTTAGAGAAGAGGAAAAAAATATAAAAATTTGCTTTAAAAATTTCCACCGCGGCCATCTTATTTAAGAATTAAATTAATTGTGAGCCACTTTTGGTAGCTCACAATTAAAATCAATAATTAGAAATTATATTTGATAGTGTAAACAATCCCATCCTGCCAGAAGTCTTCACCCAGTTTATGCTCGGCATATCGATATTGAATGCCGGTTGTGAAGGATTGGTGAGGTGTCCACCATAACGCTATTGCACCATTGGTACCGTTCCGTCCACCGTTGCCATAGCGTTCATTCCGATTAAGCTCTATTTCATTCCAGTTAGTTATGCTGAATTTTTCTTCCCAGAGTTGAAAGTCGTAACCCGCAACCCAACCAACGACATAGCCGTTATTACCGGAGTAGAAAGTTTGGTCAACATAGTGCAGCGCAACAAACGGTTTGAACCAGACACCGGCGAAATCAGTATTGTAGCCAATACCATAGAGGGTATTTACCTCATGGAAGTTCCCGCCATGTGCTGTACCTGGGAGGGAGTAAGTACCATAAACATGACCATAGAGATTGAAACCCGTATCAGCCAGATAAAAACGACCAGTTGTTTTAAAAGTGTATCTTTGGTTATCCCCTGGTTCAGCATGCTGCTTGTTGAAAGCATTTTCCAGATCAAAGAACCCGTATAATTCACCCCAGTTAAATCCGGCTCCGCCTTCCAGTTCCAGGTAGGCAAAGTCGTCTTTATGAGAGGTTTGCCCTGACTTGTGTGTGGTATGGCTAGTCCAGTCGAGGTAGTTCATGCTGATATTAGCAAAGCCCCCTTGATATTCAGCATAAGCTGGAACTGAGACGGTGGTGAATAAAGCAGTAGCCAGAATGGTTGTTCTCATAAATTTCTCTAACGCATCCATGAAAAGAGGTTTTGGGTTTTAAAGCTATATTAAATAACCCTTAAAATGGTAGTCTAATTCTACGCGGATATGAATATCGAACAATCAAATAATCACGCGAAAATAGCATTTTTGGGCAAATGACTATTTGAAGTGTGATCGCTATCACTTAAGTATTTAAAAAGAGGGCAGAGATATCAAAGGCTGACAGTCGTCAACCTTTAATAAAGTCACTTAATATTTTCGCCTTTTAAGCCAATTTGTTCCTTCTTAATGCGAGATAATCTAGAAAGCTGCCGAGAATGGTGCCTGTGATACCAATCTGTGCTCCCCATAATAGTAATGTTTCGGCCAGATAAGGTGCATGAGTCCAGTTAAGAGCATTGGTGGTGATGGTAAGTAACCAGAACGTGAGCAAGATGCTTGCAAATGATAGTAAGCCAAGAGCTAGACGATAGAAATTTCTAAACTCAGTACGTGGCATAAAATCGTTAGCTCGTTGGGTATAAGCCAGAGTCTGGCGGCAGATAAATAACAGCAATAAGCCTGGAACAGAGGCCGCTATAGAGAATAGATAGAAGTTTGGCCAGCCATGTAACTCAACGAACCAACCCGCGATTGGGCCGACATAGACGCGTCCAACAGCAGATAAGGCAGATAATAAAGCAAACTGTGTTGCAGAGAATGATTTATGACATAACGCCATAAGTAAGGTAACAAATGCAGCGGTTCCCATTCCGCCACAGATATTTTCCAGAAAAATGGCGCTGCCCATAGTGTAGATATTTTTGTCAGTAATGGATAACAGCCAGTATCCAATATTGGAAATCGCTTGAAGAATGCCAAAGATCATGAGAGAGCGGAATAAACTCCATCGTTGCATCAGATAACCACCATATAATGCACCAACGATAGTTGCTGTTAATCCCAGAGTTTTGTTGATCATTCCAACTTCACTAGCATCAAAACCAATACCACGGATAAGAAATGGGGTACTTAGGCTGGCAGCAAAGGCATCCCCCATTTTATACATGACAATTAACAGCAGTATCAGCCACGCATTATTGCGATTAAAAAAATCGGTTAATGGTTCTATTGCAGCTTGCTGGAGTGTTTTTGGTGGTAGAGCGTCAATCTCAGGCTCTCTAGCTTTTAACGTCGCATAGACGCCAATCAGCATTAGTCCAGCCATCAACCAGTAGGTGTGTTGCCAGCCAATATAGCGGTCTGCGATCCATAATGCTAACCCGCCTGAAACTAACATGGCTAATCGATAACCAAGTACCGAAACGGCAGCACCTACACCCCGCTCTTCGCTACTCAATAAATCGGCTTTATAAGCATCAAAGACGATATCCTGTGATGCAGAACAGAAAGCGACGGTTACCGCCAGTGTGGCTAGCCACCATAAATGTTGAGATGGCTGGAGAAAGCCCATTGCCGCGATACTGGCTATAAGTAATAACTGTGTAACAAGTAGCCAACCACGGCGACGTCCAAGAAAAGGGGGGATAAAGCGGTCCATAAAAGGGGACCAAAGAAATTTGAAAACATACGCTTGGCCGACAAGTGAAAAGAAGCCAATTGTTTTAAGATCAATGTCTTCAACGGTCATCCATGCTTGCAGGGTGCTGGCAGTCAGTGCGAGCGGTAAACCAGAAACAAAGCCGAGTAAAAGCAGGATTCGTGAGTTATGTTGGGTAAAAACGGTGAGATAACGATAAGACATGAGCCTCCCAAGACCCTGCCCTTGGCGGGCAGAGTAAATAATTAATCCTTTAATTAGCGAGCATTTTGTTTGATGAAATTGCTGATGGAAGGATCTTGAGCCATATCTGCTATGACTTCTGATAATACAGTATTAACTGCATCAGCAATTTTTTCATTAGTTGCGCCTAAAGGACCTTGTACATTATAGCTAGTGCGATAATTCTTAACTTGTTTACTGCCATTTTGCGCTGTGCTAATGATGGAAATATCGGCTTTTGTTGAAATATTATGGCGCAGGCTACCTTCTTTAACGTCTGCATATAAATTGTTCACAATAATTTGTAGATTGGCATTGGCCGGAGAGCCAATCATATAACCACGAGCGGTCATCTGTTTTTCCAGGATTTCCTGGAGTAGAAAGCGCAGATCACGGGATGGTTTCAGTATTTCCAGCTTTGCATTGCGGTTAACTTGAGCAAGTGTCTGAGACTGACGATTGTCGGCACCGCTGATACTGATGGTAATCGCACCCATCGTTGGGTCTGCTGTTGGCAATGTAATTTTAGGTTCGATGGTCAGGGTATTGCTGGGAGCTGCACAGCCTGCAAGAAGAAAAAGTGCAATGAGTGGGAATAAGATTCTTTTCAACATGTTAATTTTCTCATCAGTGATAAGGATATCCAGTAATACTTATCAATAGCATAAATTACGTCAATAATAGCACTGCCTTTTGATCATGGCATATCTCTGATGGGGTAAACGCATATAAAAACCTTATGATGTGAGATTCGATTAAAAGATATTTTAATGCGTTGATGCTATAACTTATGGAGAATAGACTAAAATTATTAGTATGGTTGGCAGTATGACTACTGTGTGGTTAAGGGGAATGATATGGTGTATCAGGATATAGAAGAGAAATTACAGGTTGCATTTAATCCCTCATATCTTGAGGTCATTGATGAAAGTTATCGTCACAATGTACCCATAGGTTCTGAAAGCCATTTTAAAGTCGTAATCATCAGCAATAAATTTGCTGGTGAACGTATGCTAAATCGCCATCGTTCTGTTTACAGCGTATTATCGGCAGAATTGTCCGCAGGTGTTCATGCTTTGGCGTTGCATACCTATACAGAAAAAGAGTGGAATGAATTACAGGATACTGTTTTAGCGTCACCGGCATGTCGTGGGGGTAATATTGTTGCCTGAAATCTGCTGATCGATGCTTAATTTGGGGCGTTTTCTTACACAACTGAATAAATCCAGTGAACGGTCTTCGGGCCGTTTTTACGTTTTATACCCATCATCTTTCAAGTTGCCTCTTTGTTGGCTGCACTCGCTCATCCCGGTCACATCGTTATCTATGCTCCCGGGGATTTGCTCCCTTGCCGTCGCGATCCATCTTGAAATCCATAGGGTATATATATGATACATTTTGGATGCAAATTTAGCCGTTGAATAGTCGTTATCCTGTGAAGTTGATGAATAGTTCGGGCTTTTTTCAGCAATTCTCGACTCACACCCTCTGCATCGCTATAATGTCGCGTCTAATTTTTAGAATGGTTTCGGGACGCTTCTGACATCAGGGATTCTCGGTTTTTAAATGCGACCGCCCCGGTTCGTAGAGAGTGTTGCGATTGGTACATAAAATATGTGCTGGTTGTATGGTCTCTGGAGTTGACCGAGCACTATGATTTTTTTGAGGTAAAAAGATGCAAGTTTCTGTTGAAACCACTCAAGGCCTTGGGCGTCGTGTGACAATCACCGTTCCTGCTGCCGATGTTGAGAAAGCAGTTAGTAGTGAGTTGGTCAATGTAGCAAAAAAAGTTCGTATCGATGGTTTCCGTAAAGGCAAAGTGCCTATGAACGTTGTTAAACAACGTTACGGTGCTTCTGTCATTCAGGATGTTCTGAGTGATCTGATGCAACGTAACTTTATTAATGCAATCATCGAACAAAAAATTAATCCAGCAGGTGCGCCAAGTTATGCACCAGAACAATTCAAAAATGGTGAAGATTTTACTTACTCTGTAGAGTTTGAAGTTTATCCAGAAATTGAATTGAAAGATCTGGAATCTATTGAAGTTGAAAAGCCCGTTGTTGAAGTAAAAGACGAAGATGTTGATGCAATGCTGGAAACATTGCGTAAGCAGCAGGTTAATTGGAAAGAAACTGAAGAAGCTGTTAGTGCAGAAGATCGTGTGACTGTTGACTTCAATGGTTCTATCGATGGTGAAGAGTTTGAAGGCGGTAAGGCTTCTGATTTTGTTCTGGCTATGGGGCAGGGTCGTATGATCCCAGGTTTTGAAGAGGGTATCATTAGCCATAAAGCTGGGGAAGAATTTACCATTGATGTGAATTTCCCAGAAGATTATCACGCTGAAAATCTGAAAGGTAAAGCTGCTAAGTTTGCAATCACGTTGAAAAAAGTGGAACAGCGTGAGCTGCCAGAGTTTAATGAAGAATTCATCAAACGTTTCGGTATTGCTGATGGCACTGTTGATGGTCTGCGTGCAGAAGTACGTAAAAATATGGAACGTGAACTGAAAAATGCAGTTCGTAACCGTATTAAATCTCAGGTTATCGAGGGATTAGTTAAAGTTAACGAAATCGAAGTTCCTGCTGCTGTTGTTGATAGCGAAATTGATGTTCTGCGCCGTCAATCTGCTCAGCGTTTCGGCGGCAATGAAAAACAAGCTTTGGAACTGCCTCGTGAACTGTTTGAAGAACAGGCTAAGCGTCGCGTTGTTGTTGGTTTGTTATTAGGCGAAGTTATCAGTAGTAATGAATTGAAAGCTGATGAAGAACGTGTTAAAGCATTAATTGAGGAAATGGCTTCTGCCTATGAAGCTCCTCAAGAAGTGATCGAATTCTATGGTAAAAACCAAGAATTGATGAATAATGTTCGTAATGTTGCTTTAGAAGAACAAGCTGTTGAAGTTCTTCTGGGTAAAGCAAAAGTTTCTGAAAAAGAAACAACTTTCAATGAGTTAATGAATCAGAATCAAATGGCATAAGCTTTATTTTTGTCATGAGATAATGAATTTATCATCTCAGTGGAATGAACCCGCAGATTAACCTGCGGGTTTTTTTATAAATAAGAGGCAAGATTTTTCTTGAAAAAAGTGGGTTTACCCTCAGATCCTTTTTAATATTATGTATATGATTGCAAAATTTTTCAGGGGGGATTCCCCCTTGATTGGCTAACTTTGAATCATGGTCATCATCGCTTATCTCAAGTAGAATTGGTTATGAATGGCACCAACATGAATTCTATTAGGAGACGAAAATGTCATATAGCGACAAGCGGGATCAATATGCGCCTCACATGGCTTTGGTGCCGATGGTAGTTGAACAGACTGCTCGTGGAGAACGTTCATACGATATCTATTCTCGCTTATTAAAAGAGCGTATTATTTTCCTGACCGGTCAGGTTGAAGATCACATGGCAAATCTGGTTGCAGCTCAGATGTTGTTTCTTGAAGCAGAGAATCCGGAAAAAGATATTTTCTTATATATCAATTCACCAGGTGGTGTGATTACTGCGGGAATGTCCATCTATGATACGATGCAGTTTATTAAACCGGATGTCAGTACTATTTGTATGGGGCAGGCATGTTCAATGGGAGCATTCTTGTTGACTGCTGGGGCAAAGGGAAAACGTATCTGTTTGCCAAATTCCCGGGTTATGATTCATCAGCCATTAGGCGGTTTCCAGGGGCAAGCTACAGATATTGAAATTCACGCTCAGGAAATACTGAAAGTGAAATCGCGTATGAATGAGTTGATGGCAAAACATACGGGAAGACCTATTGAAGAGATCGCGAAAGATACAGAACGTGATCGTTTCTTGTCAGCAGACGAAGCCGTAGAATATGGATTGGTTGATAAGATTTTCACCCATCGCGATTAATTTATTATTCCCAGAAGCTATAATATAAACATTCGGCTTACCACTTGGTAAGGCTATGACGTTCGGGGTAATAGCAGAAGTTTCCTGCTTTGCCAGACGAATCTGGGTGAGCAGTTGATAAAGTGAGGTTGTGACTGATGACAGATAAGCGCAAAGACGGTTCAGGAAAGCTGCTGTATTGCTCTTTCTGCGGGAAAAGCCAACATGAAGTGAGAAAATTGATTGCTGGCCCGTCAGTGTATATCTGCGATGAATGTGTGGATTTATGTAACGACATCATTCGCGAAGAAATTAAAGAGCTTGTACCACATCGTGAGCGTAATGCATTACCAACGCCTCATGAAATTCGTCAGCATTTGGATGATTATGTAATTGGTCAGGAAACGGCGAAAAAAGTGTTGGCGGTTGCTGTTTATAACCATTACAAGCGGTTACGTAATGGCGATACCAGTAACGGTGTTGAATTAGGTAAAAGTAATATCCTGCTGATTGGGCCGACAGGGAGTGGTAAAACACTATTGGCTGAAACATTGGCCCGTTATCTTGATGTTCCTTTTACTATGGCAGATGCGACTACGCTGACTGAAGCGGGATATGTGGGAGAAGACGTAGAAAACATTATTCAGAAATTACTGCAAAAATGTGACTACGATGTGCAAAAAGCTCAGCGCGGTATTGTTTACATTGATGAAATTGACAAGATTTCACGTAAATCTGATAACCCGTCAATTACTCGGGATGTTTCAGGTGAGGGCGTACAGCAAGCGCTGCTGAAACTGATTGAAGGTACAATTGCGGCGGTTCCTCCTCAGGGGGGGCGTAAACATCCACAACAGGAGTTTTTGCAGGTAGATACCTCTAAGATCTTGTTTATTTGTGGCGGTGCGTTTGCAGGTCTGGATAAAGTGATTGGTCAGCGTCTAAATACCAGTACAGGTATTGGGTTTGGTGCGAAAGTCAAAGGTGAGTCAGAAAAAGCGACTGAAGGCGAATTGCTTGCACAGGCTGAGCCAGAAGATCTCATCAAATTTGGTCTTATCCCTGAATTTATTGGGCGGTTACCTGTTGTTGCCACGCTCAGTGAATTGAGTGAGGATGCGTTGATCCAGATTTTGAAAGAGCCTAAGAATGCGTTGACCAAGCAGTATCAAGCACTGTTTAACCTTGAAGGTGTTGATCTGGAATTCAGAAGTGAAGCCCTGACAGCTATTGCTAAGAAAGCAATGGTTCGTAAGACTGGTGCCCGCGGCCTGCGTTCTATCGTTGAAGGCGCATTGTTGGACACTATGTATGATCTGCCATCAATGGAAAACGTTGGGAAAGTTGTTGTAGATGAATCGGTTGTCAATGGTCAATCTGCGCCTTTACTGATTTACAGCAAACCGGATGCCCAGGTTTCTGGTGAATAATTGAGTCTAGGATAGGGAATTCACTAAACGAGATATTATTGAATAAAATGAGGGGACTACCCTCATTTTATTTTTATTAAAGTATCATACTATTGAATGTCAAATTCCTGTCCCCATATATTTTATATTCTATGGAGTGAAACTCGTGAGAACCGCGTTTCACGAGATTCCCTAAAAACTGGCGAAAGCTAAACGAAGAGAGAGCTCTATGAATCTTGAGCGTTCCGAACGCATAGAAATCCCTGTATTGCCTCTGCGCGATGTGGTGGTTTACCCGCATATGGTGATCCCATTGTTTGTAGGGCGTGAGAAGTCTATTCACTGCCTAGAAGTAGCAATGGATCATGACAAACAAATCATGTTGGTTGCGCAAAAAGAAGCTTCGACTGATGAGCCAGGGGTTAATGACCTTTTCTCCGTTGGTACAGTAGCTTCTATTTTACAAATGTTAAAATTGCCTGACGGCACCGTAAAAGTGCTTGTTGAAGGGTTGAAACGTGCCCGCATTACAACTCTGACTGACAATGGCGAACATTTTTCTGCTCATGCTGAGTATCTTGACTCACCGATCGTTGATGAACGTGAGCAGGAAGTTATGATCAGGACAGCTATTAATCAGTTTGAAGGCTACATTAAGCTAAATAAGAAAATCCCGCCAGAGGTTTTGACTTCGCTACACAGTGTTGAAGATGCAGCTAAATTAGCTGATACAATTGCTGCGCATATGCCATTGAAGCTCAGTGATAAACAGACTGTTTTGGAAATGTCTGATGTCGTTGAGCGTCTTGAATATCTGATGGCAATGATGGAATCAGAAATTGATTTGTTACAGGTAGAAAAGCGCATCCGTAACCGCGTGAAAAAACAAATGGAAAAAAGCCAGCGCGAGTACTACCTGAATGAGCAGATGAAAGCGATTCAAAAAGAACTGGGTGAAATGGATGATGCGCCTGATGAGTATGAAACCCTGAAGCGCAAAATTGAAGCGGCAAAAATGCCCAAAGAAGCTCGTGAAAAAGCCGAAGCTGAATTGCAAAAACTGAAAATGATGTCTCCTATGTCGGCGGAAGCGACGGTTGTCCGTAGCTACATCGATTGGATGGTGCAGGTTCCGTGGGTTGCTCGCAGTAAAGTTAAAAAAGATTTAGTTAAAGCTCAGGAAACTCTGGATACCGACCATTATGGTTTAGAGCGTGTGAAAGAGCGTATCCTTGAGTATCTAGCAGTACAAAGCCGAATTAGCAAAATTAAAGGACCGATTTTATGTCTGGTTGGTCCTCCTGGGGTGGGTAAAACCTCTTTAGGTCAGTCTATTGCACGAGCGACCGGGCGGAAATATGTGCGTATGGCATTGGGTGGGGTCCGTGATGAAGCGGAAATTCGTGGTCATCGCCGTACCTATATTGGCTCTATGCCGGGCAAATTGATTCAAAAAATGTCCAAAGTTGGAGTGAAAAATCCCCTATTCCTACTGGACGAGATTGATAAGATGTCGTCCGATATGCGTGGTGATCCAGCTTCTGCCTTATTGGAAGTTTTGGACCCAGAACAGAACGTGGCATTTAACGATCATTATCTGGAAGTCGATTACGATCTGTCAGATGTCATGTTTGTTGCAACATCCAATTCTATGAATATTCCAGCACCATTGTTGGATCGCATGGAGATTATTCGTCTTTCCGGTTATACCGAAGATGAAAAGTTAAATATTGCCAAGCGTCATTTGCTGCCTAAGCAGATTGAACGTAATGCTCTGAAAAGAAATGAATTAATTATTGATGACAGTGCTATTATTGGCATTATCCGTTATTATACTCGTGAAGCCGGAGTGCGTAGTTTAGAGAGAGAAATTTCTAAGTTGTGCCGTAAGACGGTGAAGACATTGTTAATGGATAAAAATTTAAAACATATTGAAATCAATGCAGATAACTTGAAAGATTATTTGGGTGTTCAACGTGTGGATTATGGCCGTGCAGATACAGAAAACCGTATTGGTCAGGTCACAGGGCTTGCATGGACTGAGGTTGGTGGTGATTTACTGACCATTGAAACCGCGTGTGTTCCAGGGAAAGGTAAACTAACCTATACCGGCTCACTCGGTGAGGTTATGCAGGAATCCATTCAGGCAGCATTAACAGTTGTTCGTGCTCGTGCTGATAAGTTGGGTATCAACTCTGATTTCTATGAGAAACGGGATATTCATGTCCATGTTCCGGAAGGTGCGACGCCAAAAGATGGCCCAAGTGCGGGTATCGCCATGTGTACAGCATTAGTCTCCTGTCTGACCGGTAATCCAGTTCGGGCGGATGTTGCTATGACGGGTGAAATCACGTTGCGTGGTTTAGTTCTGCCAATCGGTGGCTTGAAAGAGAAACTATTAGCTGCCCATCGAGGTGGAATTAAAACAGTCTTAATTCCGGAAGAGAATAAACGTGATCTGGAAGAAATTCCCCAGAACATTGTTGCAGATCTACAGATCCATCCAGTTAAACGTATTGAAGATGTTTTGTCTATTACATTGCAGAACCCTGCGTTTGGCGCAGAATTAGTGTCAGTCAAGTAATACAAAAATAGTGAACTTTTTCAATAAGTATGAATGAAATATAGGCTGGTAAGTGAATTCAGGCTTACCAGCTTTTTTATATTATTAACTTGGATAAACTGCTTAATAAATATTTTGTTGTCTTATGATTTCTTGCCAATATCGGAAAGGATTGATATAACGGCACTGCTATCGGGTTATCCGTTGGGATTCTGATGCGGTAGTAAAAACTATATGGGGATGATAAGAGTGAATAAATCACAACTGATCGACAAAATTGCTGCTGACTCTAATATTTCTAAAGTAGCTGCGGGGCGTGTAGTAGATGCATTCATTTCTTCTGTAACGGGTGCATTGAAGGATGGTGATGATGTTGCTCTGGTGGGATTCGGTACTTTTGCTGTTCGTGAACGTTCTGCACGTACAGGCCGTAACCCTCAAACAGGAAAAGAGCTCAAAATTGCTGCGGCTAAAGTACCTGCTTTCCGTCCAGGTAAAGGTTTGAAAGACGCTGTTAATGGGTGACACAAACCAAATATTGTTTATCAGTTCTTGTTATATACCCAATGGATTTCAAGATGGATCGCGACGGCAAGGGAGCGAATCCCCGGGAGCATAGATAACGATGTGACCGGGGTGAGTGAGTGCAGCCAACAAAGAGGCAACTTGAAAGATGACGGGTATATTGGCAAACAATAGACTGACGAGATAGGTTTGGTAAGTTAAAATAGAAGCGCATCAATTAATTGGTGCGCTTTTTTTCTCTTAGCGCTTGAATTAGCGTAATATGGTATTTTCAATTTCACCAAAGCGGAGTTTTGCCTCTTTATGATGGACAACCTACGCACGGCGGCAAACAGTCCTGTGCTTAAAATCGTGCTGGCTCTCATTATCCTGTCTTTTGTTTTGACGGGAGTTGGGGGCTACCTGACAAGTGGAGCTGGTAGTTATGCTGCCGAAGTGAATGGTCAGACTATCAGTCGTGTTGAATTGGAGAGGGTGTTTCAGCAAGAGAGAGACACCTTGAAAGATCAATTGGGAGATAAATTCTCTGTGTTGGCAAGTGACGAACAAAGCATGAAGCAGATTCGTAATCAGGCTTTGGAGCGTCTAATTAATAATGTATTAATTGAACAATATTCCCGTGAATTAGGTTTATCTGCCAGTGATGAGCAAGTTAAGGATTTTATCCGAAATACTTCTTACTTTCAGATAAATGGTAAATTTGATAACAACAAATATCTGGAGTTGCTCAACCGTTCCAATATGAGTCCGGATCTTTTTGCTGAACAAACACGTCAGAATTTAGTTAATCAACAATTAATTATGGCTTTTTCTGGTAGTGAAATAGCTTTGCCGAGTGAAGTGAAACTCAATGCTGAATTGTTTTTGCAACAGAGAACCGCCCGTTTGGCTACACTGGAGCTGAAGAAAATTCAGGCGCAGCAGGAAGTAACAGATAAAGATTTGCAAGATTACTATAATCTGAATAAGAGCAGCTTTATTGCTCCTGAGGAAGTGAAAGTCAGCTATATCAAAATGGATGCTGTAGATGAAATGAATAAGGTTTCCGCTACGTCTGCTGATATTGATGCTTACTATGAGCACAACTTAAAACGCTATACACAACCAGAGCAGAAAAAGTACAGTTTAATTCAGCTTGCAACTGAAGCTGAGGCTAAAACAGTAGTTGATGAGCTAAATAAAGGTGCTGATTTTGGTAAATTGGCGGCTGAAAAGTCCACCGATAAATTTTCAGCGAAAAATCACGGTGATATCGGCTGGATGGAAGAAGATGCTCTTCCTGAAGAGTTGAGACAAGCTAATTTAAAAGAGAAAGGCCAAATTTCTTCTTTGGTTAAGGTTCTTAATGGCTTCGCTATTTTCCATTTGGATGAGATTAAACCTCAAATAATTAAACCCTTATCTGAAGTTCGCTCTGAAATTGAAAAAACGGTTAAGCAGGAAAAAGCAGTAGATGCTTTCTATGCTCTGCAACAGAAAGTCAGTGATGCTGCTACCAGCGATAATGAATCTTTAGCTGCTGCTGAGGAAATTTCAGGTATTAAGGTTGTGACGACTGATTGGTTTGATCGTAATCATGTGCCGGTAGAGATTAACTTTAGTTCTGTTATTCATGCCATTTTTGAAGGCAATCTTGTTGATGGGCAGGGGCCAACAGGAACTAACTCTGATGTTATCTCCGTTGAAGGTGATCGTGCATTTGTTCTGCGTGTAGACAATTATAAACCAGAAACAGTACAACCCTTCGAAAAAGTTAAAGAACAGGTTACTGAACTGGTTAAACGTCAGAAAGCTGAAAAACAACTTCAAGTCGAAAGCGATAAGTTACTGGCCGCCTTAAAGGAAGGTAAAGGTGAGCAAGCCTTGAAAAATGCAGGTATTCAGTTTGGTGAATCCCAGGTTATTCAGCGTACATCTCAAGATAATATGTTAGTTAATGCAGTGTTCGCGTTACCACAGCCAAAAGAAGGTCAGGCAGAATATGGTTTGACGAAAAATAGTTTGGATGACGTTGTGCTGATTCAACTGGATAAAGTGACTCCAGGTGTTGTATCGGAGGAACAAATTAAAAGCATGACGGGTGTTTACCAGAGTGAAATGGGTAACGCTATGCTGGAATCTTTGCTGATAAGTCTGCGTGAAAAAGCCAAAATTAAGTTAGGTCATATCGAATAAAAATTTGCGGAGAGTATCGCAAATATCTTTGTAATTATCTTGTCAATAAAGGCCGCTTTCGCGGCCTTTCGCATATCTGATCTTCGTCCATTGTGCTCAAATTTATCTGTGGCAATCTTTTTCTCGCTAATAAAACATGGAGGAATTCATATATGAAAAAATCGGGAATTTTATCTGTTCTGGTTGCTGGCTTGCTTTATGCGTGTGGCGGACAATTTGCGATTGCCGCCGAACAAGTAAAAGACAAAGTAGCTAAAACAGTCAGTACTACTAGCCATTCTTCATCAGAAAAGCAGCTACAGCAGCAGGAAGCTTTGAAAGTAGAGGAAAAAGGAAAGGTGAATATTAATACTGCAAGTGCAGAAGAGTTAGCAAAAGCACTGAATGGTATTGGAGTAAAAAAAGCACAGGGGATTGTTGAATATCGGGAAAAACATGGTGCATTTACTACGGTGGAACAATTACAAGAGGTTCAGGGAATAGGGCCAGTTTTCGTTGAACGAAACAGAAATAAGTTAAGCTACTAGTATATATTTCCCTCATCCTTATTCATGATTTATTTTGTGAATGAGGATGTTGTGATCAAGGTTGCAAATAAATCACTTTAATTAGTATGAATTTTTTGTTTTGCTATTGTGAAATCAGCTTGATCAGACGAGTGACATTAACATTAAGGCAATATTATGAGTTCAGTTATAAAAGTTCATGGTTATCATATAGATTTATTTCAACATGTGAACAATGCTCGCTACTTGGAATTTCTAGAAAGTGCTCGATGGGAGTGGCTGCATAAACACTCTGTAGTGGAATGGATACAGAAAAACAATGTTGGGTTTGCAGTGGTTAATATTAATATTAATTATCGCAGTTCAGCGGTTCTTGGTGATGAATTAGAGGTGGATTGCCGGTTGACGGAGCTGAGAAACAGGAGTGGCGTATTTTCTCAAGAAATTATACGCAAGAGGAATAATCAACTCATTGCAGATGCTAAAACTACGTTTGTCTGGATTGATAGGAAAACACAAAGAGCTTTGTCTATTGAAGGTGAATTACGTGAAATAATGGGAGTTTTGGTGCAAACAGGACAATGAGAGGAAAAAGCTCTCATTGCCATTTGGATTAAACTAAATGTGTTTTTGCTTTCATTTCAGTCATAATTTTCTCAGGCGCATTGAGATATTGTTCTAATCCGTTAGCTCTGAGATGACAAGCTGCACATGTACCACACCCATTACCTTGAATACCGTTGTAGCAAGTCAATGTCTGACTACGAATAAAGTCTAAATGCTGGTAGTAGTCGGACAATGCCCAAGTTTCAGCTTTGTTGAGCCACATCAATGGCGTCTCAAAGCGGATATTACGGGCAATGCCAAGGCTTACTGCTTTATTCAGTGCCTTGACAAATTCATCACGGCAATCAGGGTAGCCGGAAAAATCAGTTTCGCATACGCCGGTAATGACTGCTTCGGCTTCAACTTGGTAAGCATATATAGCAGCCAGCGTCAGGAATAAGATATTACGGCCAGGGACAAATGTACTGGGTATGGCACTTTTTTCACTTTCATTGTAATCGGGAACAGGAATATTATCACGAGTCAGACTGCTGAGAGCCAATTCGTTAAGTAATGTGACATCCAGTACTTTATGTGCGACAGCACCAAGAGAATGACTGATATTACGTGCAACATCAATTTCGGCACGATGGCGTTGACCATAATCAAAAGTGACACAATGTACTTCATCATATTGATTAATTGCCTGAATCAGGCAGGTAGTGGAATCTTGCCCCCCACTGAATACAACAACAGCTCGTCTCATTGTAACATCCTCATTGGAATAAAATGGTTATGTTACTTATAACTACAGAAATTGGGTAGTTGTTTGAGATAAGGTGAGATATCGCCGATGTTATTTTTTACCCAATCTGGATTGTAATAAGTATCGAGATAACGTTCACCACTGTCGCACAGTAAAGTTACTATTGCACCTTGTTCTCCACGCTCATGCATTTGGTTAGCAAGCAGAAGAGCTCCCCAGACATTAGTCCCCGTAGATGCGCCAACTTTTCTGCCTAGTAATTTTTCCAACCAGTAAATTGTTGCAATGCTGGCGCAATCGGGTATTTGGATCATGTCATCAATGACTGAGGGAATAAAAGAAGGCTCTGCTCTAGGGCGGCCAATACCCTCAATCTTGCTGCTATAATTGCCACGAATATCACAGCAATTTTGACGGTAATAGTCATAAAATATAGAGTTTTCTGGATCGACAACAATCAGTTTAGTGTTATGCCCTTGGTAACGGATATAGCGTCCTAAAGTTGCAGAAGTTCCCCCAGTACCAGCGCTCATAACAATATAATCTGGCTCAGGAAATGGTTCCATTTGCATCTGGCGAAAAATACTTTCAGCAATATTGTTGTTACCTCGCCAGTCTGTTGCTCGTTCGGCGTAGGTAAATTGATCCATATAATGACCATTTAGTTCTTTCGCTAGTCGTTCTGACTCGTCATATATTTGTGCTGAATGGTTAACAAAATGGCATTTACCCCCATAAAATTCAATTTCCTGAATTTTACGTTTCGCAGTGTATGAGGGCATAACAGCAATAAAAGGTAGCCCAAGCAGGCGGGCAAAATAGGCTTCGGATACAGCAGAGCTACCCGATGAGGATTCAATAACCGGGGTACCTTCCTTTATCCAACCATTACTAAGTGCGTAAAGGAATAAAGAACGAGCAAGCCTATGTTTCAGACTGCCGGTTGGATGGGTGCTTTCATCTTTTAGATATAAATGGATGCCTGGAAAAACTGGCAAATTAAGGCGGATAAGATGAGTGTCAGAGCTGCGTTGATGGTCTGCTTGAATCTCTCTGATTGCCTTGGTGGTCCAACTGTGTGACATTAATTATTAACTCTATAATTTAAAAGTAATTGGCAGCGGGTAGATTAACTTGATACTGGGAGAAATAGATTGTTATTTTTCTTAATATATGGTTTCTTTGTAGGAAAATTTTCTATAAGAGGTAGCTATGTTGGATAAAACAGACCGCAAGTTGCTTAAGTTACTACAGAAAGATTGTAGCCTGTCTCTGAATGCATTGGCGGAAGCTGTTAATCTTACCTCTACTCCTTGTTGGAAACGGTTAAAACGACTTGAAGATGAAGGCTATATCGTTGGCAAAGTTGCTTTGCTTGATAGCGAAAAATTAGGATTAGGGCTGACAGTGATTGTTATGATCAGAACTCAGCAGCATAGCAGTGGTTGGTATGAGCAATTTGTTGCATTTATAAAGCAAATGCCAGAAGTCTTGGCTTTTTATCGTATGGCTGGTGAGTGTGATTATTTAATGCACGTAGAAGTTGTGGATATGAAAAGTTATGATCTTTTCTACAAGCGTATGGTTAATGGTATTCCCGGGTTGATTGATGTGACATCGAGTTTTGCAATGGAAAAAATCAAATACACTACAGCATTACCGATACCAGATTAACCAATTATTAATTCATTGCGTTAGATCAATTATTCTGAGTGTCGTTCAACATTTTTACTATCTATTTCATTTCGGGATATACACGTGTGAGATTGTTTTCTCAATTAAGTTGGTATTTCTGTAGCGAGTGGCGTCGCTATCTTGGGGCAGTGACTCTGCTTATTATTATTTCTATTCTACTACTCATTCCTCCCTATCTGGTGGGTGTAATCGTTGATGGGATCAGCACTGCGTCTATGTCGTTTTACCAATTGATGGTGTGGGCGGGTGTTATACTGGTTATCGCATTGATTGTCTATATCTTGCGTTATATATGGCGTTTATGGTTGTTTGGGGCGTCATATCAATTAGCAGTGAAATTGCGGAATAATTTTTACCAGCAACTTAGCCGACAAAGCCCTGAATTTTATTTGCGTCACCGCACGGGAGATTTAATGGCTCGTGCGACTAATGATGTGGATCGGGTAGTATTTGCGGCCGGTGAAGGCGTGCTTACGTTAGTTGATTCACTAGTTATGGGTTGTGCAGTGCTGATTATGATGAGTATACAAATTAGTTGGCAATTAACTTTACTGTCTCTGTTACCTATGCCGATCATGGCAATCATTATTAAACGATATGGTGATCAACTTCATCGACGCTTTAAATCTGCACAAGGGGCATTTTCTGCTCTTAATAACCAGGCTCAGGAGAGTCTGACCAGTATTCGTATGATTAAGGCGTTCGGCCTTGAAGATTTGCAATCAAATCAGTTTGAACAAGTTGCAGTGGAAGCCGGTCGTAAGAATATGTATGTTGCCAGGGTGGATGCTCGATTTGATCCGACAATTTTTATTGCCATCGGTATGTCAAACTTACTAGCTATCGGTGGTGGTAGTTGGATGGTGTTGAATGGTGTTTTAACACTTGGTGAGCTTACCAGTTTTGTGATGTACCTTGGCTTAATGATTTGGCCAATGTTAGCGCTGGCATGGATGTTTAATATCGTTGAACGGGGAAGTGCCGCTTATAGTCGTATCCGTAGTTTGTTACAAGAGCCCCCGGTCATTGAGGATGGTATTGGTCATTTATTGCCTGAACGCGGTATTCTGGATGTGAATATCAAAGCGTTTAATTATCCGCAAAGTAATAAAACTGTTCTCAGTCAAATTAATTTCCAGTTATTACCTGGACAGTTATTAGGGATCTGTGGCCCAACTGGTTCAGGTAAGAGCACACTACTTGCGCTGATACAGAGACAATTTGATGTGACTGATGGAGAAATTCTTTTCCAGTCGCTCAAAATTGCGGATATTAAGTTAGATGAATGGCGGGCACGATTTGCTGTTGTCAATCAAACCCCCTTTTTATTTTCAGATACTGTTGCCAGTAATATCGCTTTGGGACGTACTGATGCAACACAGGAACAGATTGAAGAAGTTGCCCGCCTTGCCAATGTTCATGAAGATATTCTTCGTTTGCCTGAGGGGTATCAGACAGAAGTCGGCGAGCGAGGGGTAATGCTTTCTGGTGGGCAGAAGCAGCGTATTTCCATTGCAAGAGCATTACTTTTAGATGCAGAGATTTTGATTCTGGATGATGCTTTATCTGCGGTTGATGGGCAAACTGAACACAATATTTTACAAAACCTCAGTCAGTGGAGGCAACAACGGACGGTTATTATTAGTGCTCACCGCCTGTCTGCATTAACTGATGCTGATAATATTCTGGTGATGCAGCAAGGTTCTGTTATACATCAGGGACGGCATCAGCAACTGGCGGAGCAGCCAGGATGGTATCGTGATATGTATTATTATCAGCAACTTGAAGCAGCATTGGATGATGAGGAAACAGTAGAGGGAGATAAAGATGACTAAAGTTAGTCAATTGTGGCCGTCTCTGAAACGTCTGCTAGTTTATGGCAAGAATTATCGTAAGCCGTTGGGGCTAGCTGTACTCATGTTATGGGGGGCTGCAATTGCGGAAGTCAGTGGTCCAGTTCTCATTAGTTACTTTATCGATAATATGGTTGCAACGGGTAATATGCCTGCCAGGGTGGTTATCGGGTTGGCGGTAACTTTTATTATTCTGCAACTGATTACGGCTGTATTACATTATTTTCAGGCTTTATTGTTCAATCAAGTGTCAGTTGATGTGGTTCAGCAGCTTCGTACTGATGTGATGAATGCAGCATTGCGTCAGCCTCTGAGTGCTTTTGATAATCAACCGGTAGGGCAGTTGATTTCCCGTGTAACGAATGATACTGAAGTCATTAAAGATCTTTATGTCAATGTAGTTCCTACGGTATTTCGCAGCATGGCATTGATTGGTGCGATGCTGATTGCTATGTTTATATTGGAATGGCGCATGGCATTGATTGCAATTCTTATTTTTCCTGTCGTATTGATTGTTATGGCGATATATCAGCATTTTAGTACACCAATTGTCCGTCGGGTACGTAGTTATTTGGCTGATATTAATGATGAGTTTAACGAAGTCATTAATGGAATGAGTGTTGTTCAGCAGTTCCGGCAGCAGGCGCGTTTTGGTGAACGTATGTTATCAACCAGTCGGGCTCATTATCAGGCGAGAATGCAAGCGTTGAGATTAGATGGGCTTTTGTTACGCCCATTACTGAGTTTGCTATCTGCTATGGTATTGTGCGGTCTTATCGTGTTGTTTGGAATTAGTGGGCCAGGGGTGATTGGTGTCGGGGTATTGTATGCTTTTATTAATTATTTGGGGCGGTTGAATGAACCACTGATTGAATTGACATCTCAGCAATCGATTCTGCAACAAGCTGTCGTTTCTGGTGAAAGAATATTTGAGTTAATGGATAGCCCTCAACAAGGTTATGGCATGGATAGTCAGCCACTGTCCAGTGGTCGAATTGATATAGAAAATGTCAGTTTTTCCTACAGGCATGGAAAAATAATTTTGCAAGATATTAATTTACAGGTTCCGGCTCATGGTTTTGTTGCTTTGGTTGGTCATACTGGCAGTGGTAAAAGTACGCTGGCAAATTTGCTGATGGGGTATTACCCGTGGCAGAAAGGGGAAATTTATCTTGATAGTCGGCCTGTATCATCTCTGTCTCATTCGGTATTACGCAATGGTGTGGCAATAGTTCAGCAGGACCCGGTTGTTCTTGTGGGCTCTTTCTTTGACAATATTACGCTTGGTCGGAATATTTCAGAAGAGAAGGTTTGGCAAGTACTGGAAACTGTTCAATTAGCTGGGTTAGTACGTACATTGCCTGATGGACTTCATACTATCTTGGGAGAGCAGGGTAATACGTTGGCAGCCGGTCAAAAACAATTGCTTGCTATGGCGAGAGTGTTAGTGCAAACGCCACAAATTTTGATCCTTGATGAAGCGACTGCAAATATTGATTCTGGTACGGAACAGGCGGTACAACAGGCTTTGAGATTGATTCGTCAACAAACAACATTGATCGTGATTGCTCATCGTTTGTCTACTATTGTGGAGGCTGATACTATTTTGGTGCTGCATCGTGGTGCAGTTGTTGAACAGGGATGCCATCAACAATTATTTGTGAGTCGTGGACGTTACTATCAGATGTATCAGTTGCAACAAGTAGGTGAGACATTAAATGAATGTGGCACAATCGCTGAGAAAGAGGTGCTAATTTAATCAAGCTTGCACTGATTCGGTGCACTCACGGGAGAGTATATTCGCTGCTCTCCTCCCTTCTTAATTCTCCATAATTTTTACTCTCTTTATTATTTGATTTTTATATGTTTTTAATTTCTGGCACGCCCTTTGCTATTTCCTTATTGAAAACATAATAGCCGGATGGAAGGGGGATGTATGAAGCTCATTACGACAATTATAAAACCATTCAAATTGGAGGATATTCGGGAAGTTCTCTCTGGTCTTGGTGTTCAGGGGTTGACCATAACAGAGGTAAAAGGATTTGGGCGTCAGAAAGGACATGCGGAGCTTTATCGTGGAGCGGAATATAGTGTCAATTTTTTACCTAAAATAAAGATAGATATTGCTGTAGCAGATGAATTGGTTGAGGAGGTAATTCATGCTATTCAGCAATCAGCTTTCACTGGAAAAGTTGGCGACGGTAAAATCTTTGTCATCGAATTGCAACAGGCTATTCGTATTAGAACAGGAGAAACTAACGATGCGGCACTGTAACTCACTGATAGAGAAGATAGATATGAAAAGAAAATTCTCTGTGGCTGCCGGTATTGTAGCCAGTTGCTTACCATCATTATCTCAGGCAGCGGAAGGTGTTGTTGATAAAGCTGATAATGCTTTTATGATGATTTGTACAGTCCTTGTTCTGTTTATGACGATTCCAGGAATTGCTCTGTTTTATGGTGGATTGCTACGGAATAAAAATGTTTTATCGTTAATGGCTCAGGTCATGGTGAGCTTTGCTTTAGTATGTGTATTATGGGTGATTTACGGTTACAGCTTGGCTTTTGAGCCAGGGAATGGTTTTTTCGGTGGTGTTAGTCAAGTGATGCTAAAAAATTTGGCATTCACTGACTTAAGTGGCAATTTTTATCAGCTAATTCATGTGGCATTTCAGGGTTCTTTCGCTTGTATCACAGTTGCTTTGATTATTGGTGCGTTAGGGGAGCGTATTCGCTTTCCGGCTTTGTTAGTTTTTAGTGTGCTGTGGTTGACATTTTCTTACCTGCCTATGGCGCATATGGTTTGGGGTGGGGGTGTGCTTTCACAAGATGGAGCATTGGATTTTGCTGGTGGTACGGTTGTTCATATTAATGCTGCTGTAGCTGGATTGGTTGGTGCTTACTTACTGGGAAAACGTACTGGCTTTGGGAAAGAAGCATTTAAACCCCATAACTTGCCGATGGTCTTCACTGGTACTGCTGTGCTCTATATTGGTTGGTTTGGTTTTAATGCTGGTTCTGCTAGTGCTGCTAATGAGATAGCTGCTCTAGCATTTTTAAATACCATTGTGGCGACTGCCGCCGCTATCCTGTCATGGGTTTTTGCAGAATGGTTTTTCCGTAATAAACCGTCTCTTTTAGGGGCATGTTCAGGCTGTATTGCTGGGCTGGTTGGTATTACACCTGCGGCGGGAATGGTTGGTGTTGGTGGTGCATTAATCATTGGTCTGATCGCGGGTTTTACCGGACTTTGGGGGGTGGTGGCCTTAAAACGGTGGTTACGTGTTGACGATGTGTGTGATGTATTCGGCATACACGGCGTATGTGGGATCGTAGGTTGCCTCCTAACAGGGGTTTTTACGGCTAAATCTTTGGGAGGGACAGGCCATGCAGAGGGTATAACCATGTTGGAACAAGTTGGTATTCAGGCTTTTAGTATACTGGTTTGTGTGATTTGGTCAGTCGTTGTTGCCTTTATTGCTTTTAAAATAGCAGATCTGTTGGTAGGGCTGAGGGTTACGGTTGAAATTGAAAGGGAAGGGTTGGATATTAATTCTCACGGAGAGAGTGCTTATAATTAAGTTGTAATATAAAAGGGCAGCAATAAGGCCATAAAATGTAATGCTGGTTTCTTAGTTTGCTGCCTTATTCATTTATCTATTGCGTTTCCTAATCAGACCTTCCTGTACAGTGGAAGCAACAAGTATCCCTTCACGATTATAAATCTGTCCCCGAACAAAACCACGGGCACCGGAAGCTGACGGACTATCTACAGCATATAGCAGCCAGTCGTCTAGTCTAAACGGGCGGTGGAACCACATAGAATGGTCAATTGTTGCTATCTGAATATTTTTCTCAAGGAACCCGACACCATGTGGCTGTAATGCTGTTGGCAGAAAGTTAAAATCGGAGGCATAGCCAAGTAGATATTGATGAATAAAAGGATTATCAGGCATATTGCCGTTACTGCGGAACCAAACATAGCGTATAGGCTCTTCTGGTGGACAATTGAATGGACTGTGATATTTTACGGGTCTCATTTCTAACGGGCAGGGAAAAAGAAGAGTATTCTGCATCTTTTGTGGCAGTAGATGCGACATTTTTTTCACGATTTCATCCTGAGGGATAAGTTCTTCTGGATAGGGTACATCCGGCATTATATTTTGGTGTTCAAAACTTTCTTCGTGACTTTGAAATGAGGCAGTCATATAAAAGATAGGCTTACCATTCTGAATTGCACTAACTCGCCGGGCACTAAAACTTCCTCCATCACGCAAAACCTCAACATCATAGACGATAGGTTTGTGACTGTCACCGGGGCGTAAGAAATAGCTATGGAAAGAGTTGCCCATTCGGTCATCGACAACGGTTTGTTTGGCAGCATACAGTGCCTGACCAATCACTTGTCCTCCGAAAACCTGAGGAAAACCGAGATCTTCGCTTTGCCCTCGGTAAATACCTTCCTCAATTTTTTCCAATTTCATCAAATTTATCAGATTCTGTAATGACTTGCTCATAATATGCCTTTGTTTTCTATTAGGTTATCGAGAGTACAAGGGATGATTATTGTCTCATTAATAGATGATTAATAAATAACTAAATTGTAAATGTTTTAAGTCCTAACAGCAGTGCAATAAAGAATGTGAGATTTATTGGCGTCTTATGTTCAAATTTTTAATCTATAATTCAAATGATTTAGATTTAATGATTTGATACTTCAATTTATTTTAATATTTATATAGATTAGTTAATAATGGAGGAATGTGTATGAAATTATGGCAGTTCCCCGCTGGCGTATTACTAGCGGTTGCTTTGGTTGGGTGTAATGCCAAAGGTGCTGAGGTAGTAGATGCTCAGGTGGGAAAGATTGAAAATCCAATGAAACGGTCTTTTGTTGAAGGTAATATTAATATACTACAGCGTATAGCATTGCCAGCAGATGCTGTTCTGACAGTGGCGTTATCTGATGTATCTTTGGCTGATGCACCTTCAGTTACTCTGTCTCAGAAGGTAGAGCGTTTAGGTGGGAAACAATCACCTTTCCATTTTGTTTTGCCTTATCAGCCAAACAAAATTAAGCCGAATGCACGCATTGTTGTCAGAGCTTCTGTTTCGCTGCATAGCCGCTTGATGTTTGTTACAGATACCGCATATGAAGTGATTAATAATGGGAAGACTAAAGATGTCGAAATTACGTTGAAAGCCGTTAGATAATACATTTCCTTATTGTATTGATTTGCAATGTGCAATAAATCAGCATTCGGGTCTGCCTGTCTTGCTATTTAAGTAGGTATGAATGATAATGGCACCGCTTTAGAGTTAAAGCAACACGTCACAATGGGGGCTCTGTTGGTTCTCCCGCAACGCTAACTTGTTAACTTGGTCAGGTCCGGAAGGAAGCAGCCATAGCAGGGGATGTGTGTGCCGGGATGCCGCTGGCAGAGCCCTCGCCAATTTCATTGGTAACCTAATAAGCCGATAGCACTTTACCGGCTCGGATCACTTTCTATCTGATAAAGACTATTTTAGCGAACATATTTCCATACTGAAGGTGGAATTCTATCATACAGTTTATTCATGGTCAGCTCAGCCAGGCGGTGATCCGCAGCAGAGTAGAATAGTTCAAGTTCATCTCCTGAAAGTTCATATTTGTTCTTTTCAATTACACGTTCCAGTGTATCAATCGTGGTGCATTTTCTTAAACGCATCAGATAATCAGTTTTAGTCATAATCGCCTTTCTTATTTAACATATATAAAAAATTATTGAGGGAAATATTCAATCAAATTTTGCTCAAGGAGCAATTTAAATCCTGTAACAGGACGCTGGTTAAGCGTTCATTAGTTTTTTTACCATTCCATAAGTTTAGAAACGCTAATCTTAATTTGTTTCCAAACAAAGTATAAGTATATGTATTATCAATACATTTATCAATTCAAGTGAGAAGACTGAAATCATCAGAATATTTTATTTTAAAGTACCAAACGAAAGTTGATATGTATTCAATCTATTTGTTTAGCTTTAAAATCTCCTGAAATGTAGAAGCTATTTCCACAACCAGTCTCATCTCTGTGTACTCTGCACTAGAAGTGCTTCTTGCCTTAGATTTTCACATAAGCATTCTAATTCATCAATATTATGTCATCTTGAGTGAATATTCATCCATGCTATGTTGATCTTGATGTATATGCCATTACTTAATTTTTCGAGTTAAACACTAAGCATATACACGTATTATAAATTTTTTTCGAGAGATTATTATTATGTATCTATAATCGTTCTTTGGGATTATTTATCTTTTCTACAGATGGCTCTGATTTGCTTCTAGTAAATCAGAATCAGCTCTTAACAAAATTCATACCTTAACTCAATAAACTATAAATAGCGGCTAGTATGTGTGAGTTAATATGTAGGTTTATATAAAACAGTATTTCCCTCAGATACCAGTAACGGCAGATTATAGCCTGATGGCTACAATAATCAATGAATATAACATCATTATTACATAAGTCACTATGTGCTGGTATTGTTTTTTGTCATTTAGTGTAAAAAAAGATAAAGTAATTTTTGTCCGACAACTTTCATATTAATTTTATTAAAGTTACTAATGCTTGGATTTTTAAAGCTATTTTATACTCATAAGTGGTGATTATAATTAAATTTAAACGAAATTACTTAAATATTAAGCGGATAGATTAATGATCAGAATCTTGTCAGATGTAGGCAACGATTATATTTAAGAAGGCCGATTTGACGGCCTTCTGGTTATTGTTGGTAGCATTTAATGAGATTCTGATGCGAGTTCAATCTCCTCCGCTTTCTTACTGAAACGTCGTCTTATAACCACAAAGAATACCGGCACGAAAAAGATGGCTAGCGAGGTTGCTGCAATCATTCCGCCTAATACCCCAGTACCCACTGCGTTTTGAGAGCCGGATCCTGCACCATTACTCAGTACTAGGGGGATAACACCTAACATAAATGCTAGTGATGTCATTAGGATTGGGCGAAGACGCATTCTTACCGCATCTAGCGTAGCTTCTATCAACCCCTTGCCCTCTTTTTCCATCAAGTCCTTGGCGAATTCAACGATGAGTATCGCGTTCTTAGCCGACAAACCGATAGTGGTCAACAAGCCAACTTTAAAGTAAACATCGTTATCTAAACCGCGGAATGTTGTTGCTAACAAGGCTCCAACGATACCTAATGGTACTACTAGCATAACTGAGAATGGAATTGACCAGCTTTCATACAGTGCAGCTAGACAGAGGAATACTACTATCAATGATAATGCATATAGAGCTGGGGCTTGATTACCAGACAGGCGTTCCTGATAGGACATACCTGTCCAGTCGAAACCGATTCCATTTGGTAACTGCGATGCTAATTCTTCCATTAAAGCCATTGCATCACCGGTACTTTTACCAGGGGCTGCTTCACCCAATATTTCCATTGATGGTAAACCGTTATAACGTTCCAGACGTGGTGAACCGTAGGTCCAGGGTTCTTTGGACGTATCTGTAAAGGCAGAGAATGGAACCATTTCACCCTGTTTATTACGGACATACAGCTTGTAAATATCACTTGGTAGCATACGATAAGGAGCTTCCGACTGAACGTAAACTTTTTTGACTCGACCGCGATCGATAAAGTCGTTTACGTAATTACTGCCAAACATCGTGCTGAGTGTAGAGTTGATATCCACGATGGAAACACCGAGAGCTTCAGCTTTTTCCTGATCGATTCTGATCCGATATTGAGGGGTATCTTCCTGACCATTAGGACGAACACCTACTAACATATCTGGATGCTGTTGTATCATGCCAAGTAATTGGTTACGGGCTTCTGTCAGTTTGTCATGTCCAAGGTTTGCTTTATCAATTAATTCAAAATCAAAGCCAGTCGCTGAACCTAACTCTACAATTGCCGGGATGTTAAACGCAAAAACCATACCTTCTTTGATTTTCTGGAAGTGAGCACTAGCCCTGGCAACAATAGCAGGTACTTTGTTTTCAGCACCTGGACGTTCACCCCAGTCTTTTAGGCTTATAAATCCCAACCCAGTGTTTTGACCTTGCCCACTAAAACCAAAGCCACTGACGGTAAATACAGAAACCACACGATCTTTTTCTTCTGTATTGAAGTAATCGCTTATTTTATCTAGAACTTTTTCTGTTTGTTCCTGTGTCGCCCCCGCAGGTAATTGAACCATTGTCAGCAATACTCCCTGATCTTCTTCGGGAAGAAAAGAGGATGGTAAACGTGTGAACATGATGGCCATACCCGCCACCAGGAATACATAAATTACCAGATAACGGCCTGTATTGCGTAGAATACGACCAATGCTGTCAGTATAGTGGTGGGTACTTTTGTCAAATATGCGGTTGAACCAGCCAAAGACGCCGGTCTGCTTACCGTGGCTACCTTTGGCAATGGGTTTCAACATGGTGGCACATAGAGCTGGTGTTAGGATTAGTGCTACCAGCACAGACAATACCATTGCAGATACGATAGTGATCGAGAATTGACGATAAATTGCACCGGTTGAACCACCGAAGAAGGCCATTGGGATAAATACAGCAGACAGCACCATTGCAATACCAACTAGGGCGCTTTGGATTTGTCCCATCGATTTCTTGGTTGCTTCTTTCGGCGATAGACCTTCTTCCTGCATAACACGTTCAACGTTTTCTACAACAACAATGGCATCATCTACCAATAAGCCAATGGCGAGAACCATAGCAAACATGGTTAATGTATTTATTGAATAGCCAAATGTAGCGAGTATTGCAAATGTTCCTAAGAGTACGACTGGAACCGCAATGGTTGGAATGAGTGTTGCACGGAAATTTTGGAGAAATAGATACATTACCACGAACACCAGCATGATGGCTTCAACCAGTGTTTTTACCACTTCGTTTATAGAGATTTTAACGAATGGTGTGGTGTCATATGGATAGACGATTTTCAGCCCGTGAGGGAAGAAAGGTTCCATATTTTTTAGCGCTTCTTTTACTGCTTTGGATGTATCCAAAGCGTTAGCGCCTGTCGCTAGTTTGACACCGATACCCGCAGCAGGTTTTCCATTATAGCGGGCAATGATGTTGTAGCTTTCTGCACCTAGTTCCACCTTTGCTACATCTTTCAGACGGACCTGAGAACCGTCAGTATTGACACGCAGAAGAATATTGCTGAACTCTTCCGGTGAGGTTAGACGTGTTTGAGCAATGATCGACGCATTCAAGCGTTGACCTGGAACCGGAGGGGTTCCCCCTAATTGACCGGCGGCTATTTGGTTATTTTGTGCTTTGATGGCATTTATTATATCCAGAGTCGTCATTTTGTAGTTAATGAGCTTGTCAGGATTTAACCAGATACGCATAGCATACTGGTTACCAAAAAGCATTGTATCACCCACACCAGTGACACGGCTCAGAGGGTCTTTGACGGTTGCACCAACATAGTCAGAGATATCGTCTTGTGACATAGAGCCATCTTCAGAGATGAATCCGGCAACCATCAAGAAAGAGGCCGTGGACTTATCTACACGTATACCTTGCTGTTGCACTTCTTGTGGTAACAGAGGCATAGCGAGTTGTAGCTTGTTTTGTACTTGTACCTGTGCAATATCGGGATCAGTACCGGCCTCAAAGGTTAGTGTAATATTCATGTTTCCAGCAGAATCACTGTCGGAAGACATATAAACTAGGTTATCTATACCATTCATGTTCTGTTCGATAACCTGTGTCACTGTGTTTTGCACAGTAGTGGCATCTGCGCCGGGATAAGTTGCAGAGATAGAAATCGCCGGTGGTGCAATAGTAGGGTATTGCGCTACGGGTAATTTCATAATTGCCAGCAGGCCAGCCAGCATGGTGATAATCGCGATTACCCATGCAAAGATTGGCCGATCTATAAAAAATTTAGGCATGAATCACTGACTCCTATGACTCCTAAATTAAGACTTTTTCGCAGGTTCAGCTTGGTTCGCAGCAGATTTTGCATTTAAGTCCACTTCTTCTGCTTTAACCGGGATGCCGGGTTTAATTTTTTGCAAACCAGTAACGATGACCCGATCACCTGCTTTTAGACCGGAAGCTACTAGCCATTTATCACCAATAGCTTGGTTGGCAGTGATAATGCGCGGTTCGACTTTTTCGTCTGCACCAACCACCATGACAGTAGCTTCACCACGAGGTGTACGGGTAACTCCTTGCTGAGGAACCAGTATTGAATCCTGGCGAATACCTTCTTCCAGTTTTGCACGAACAAACATACCTGGAAGCAGTTCTTCATTCGGGTTAGGGAATATTGCACGGATAGTGATAGAGCCTGTTGTTTCATCTACAGTAATATCAGAGAATTCCAAGTAACCTGTTTCACTGTAGTTTTTACCATTTTCCATGATCAGGTGAACTTTAGCCTTATTGTCCCCTTTCTGCACAATACCTTTGGCGATTTCATTTTTAAGACGCAGATAATCATCACTTGACTGAGTGACATCCACATAAATCGGATCCAGTTGTTGAACAGTTGTCAGTGCTGTTGGTTGACCAACAGAAACTAGAGCGCCTTCAGTTATAGTAGATTTGCCGGAACGACCACTAATCGGTGCTGTAACTTTGGTATATGCCAAATTGATACGGGTGGTCTCTACGGCCGCTTTTGCTGCCTGTACTATAGCATTCGCTTGTGCATAGTCGGCGCTGGCTTTATCAAATTCCTGTTGACTAACATAGTTTGTACCTAACAGTGATTTATATCGGTTCACTGTCAAGCGTTCGATCTCTGCATTAGCCTGAGCTTTTGCCAAATCAGCTTTAGCTTTGTCATAGTCAGCTTGGTAAGTTGCTGGATCTATCTGATATAAAGAAGTGCCTGCTTTTACATCGCTACCTTCTTTATAATTTCGTTTCAGAATTATACCACTTACTTGTGGACGAACTTCTGCAATGCGGAAGGCTGATGTTCGGCCTGGAAGTTCCGTCGTGACCATCAGAGGTTCAGTTTTCAGCGTCACGATACCGACTTCAGGAGCCTGTTGGTTCCCAGCAACTTGCTGAGAGTCTTTGTCGTTACATCCTGAAAGAGCTAAGCTGCCTGAGAGTACCAGTACTGTAGCCAGAGGCAAGACTCCCCTGTTTATTCGCATAAGTAAACCTCAATATTTTTAGATGTTGACCCTTCAATCCGTAAAACCATTACTCCATTAACAACAGCATGCTATAATACAAACATACGTGAATGTATGTAAATCCATTTTAGGTTAAAATTAGAGTGTATGGCACGAAAAACTAAACAACAGGCTGAGGAGACCCGGCAGCAGATTATAGACGCAGCTATAAAAGAGTTTTCTGAGCGCGGTGTCTCGGCTACTTCACTGACAGATATTGCCACAACGGCTGGAGTAACCCGAGGGGCAATCTACTGGCACTTTAAAAATAAAGTAGACCTGTTTTCCGAAGCTTGTAAAATAACAGATTCTAAGATTGACGAATTAGAGAAAGAGTATCAAGCAAAATATCCTAATAATCCACTCCTGATTTTAAGAACGTTAATCATCCATATCCTGACGTCGGTCACTGATGATCCGAAAAACCGGCTATTAATGGAGATTTTTTTCCACAAATGTGAGTTTGTTGGTGAAATGTCTGCCTTGGTGGAAGTCCGTCAGGAGCTGTGTGTTGCAGATTATGTTCGTATTGAAGCATCTCTTTCCGGCTGTATTGCGTCAGGTCAGCTTCCTTATAATCTTCATCTACGGCGAGCGGCTATCATGTTAAGAGGATTGATAACGGGCTTATTGGAAAATTGGCTATTTGCACCAGATAGTTTTGATATTCAGAAGGAAGCCGAGTCGTTAGTGGATAGTTTTATCGATATGCTTAAATATAGTGAGCATATGAAAGTCACTGAAAAATGAAGAACTAGAATATAGAGAAAAATTAAGGTGAATTCTATTTTGGTAATTGCTAACAATGTGGCTAATGGCAAAAAGTCATTATCTTATGCTCTTTGTTTATCTGCTGTTATATAAGAGATTAGACTGAGAAACTGAGCTGAAATTATTTCTAATATCAGATACTGTTGCCGGTTTTGTTAAGGAAGAGACTGAAGACAGGCTGTAGCCTAAGGTAAATGCTGAAGATTTTGACTGTGTAAAATGTACTGATTCTTTTCGGAAAGAGAACGGATAACCATCTATGTTGGAAATACGAAATGTGACGCATGCCTATGGCGAGCGAGTAATATTGAAAGAATTAAATTTGCAGCTTAAGGAAAAACGCATTGCCATCATAGGTAGTAATGGTTGCGGCAAAAGTACATTCGCACGCCTTCTTAATGGATTGTTGGTACCGAAAAGTGGTGATGTTTTGGTGGATGGTCTGAATACTAGAACGGAAGGTAAAGCGATCCGACGTAAGGTTGGTTTCGTATTTCAGAATCCTGACAATCAGATCGTTTTTCCAGTCGTTGAGGAAGATTTAGCCTTTGGCATGAAAAATCTCGGGTTTACCAAGGATAAGATTCGACAAAGAACTCAGGAGGCCCTTTCACGCTATGATTTACTTCAATTTAGGGAGCATCCTGCCCATCTTTTAAGTGGTGGTCAGAAACAACTCCTTGCGATTTCCGGTGTTCTTGTGATGGAGCCCGATTACATTATTTTCGATGAGCCTACAACCTTGCTGGATTTACGAAATAAGCGCCGTGTTGCCGAAGCAATCGATAACTTATCTCAAACTGTGATTGTAGTTTCTCATGACCTTGATTTTCTAGTGGGATTTGATCGTGTTCTGGTTTTTGATGAGGGTCGTGTCGTTGTTGATGACATCCCCTCTATTGCTATCCCTGAATACGTAAGGATGATGTTATGAGCCTGTCTGGATATAATCCTGGTTCATCATTTGTGCATCGAGTTAGTCCTGGGCTTAAAATTATTTCTTTGCTCATTCTCGGAACATTGCTTTTCGTTATTCCACGTATCGATCTTTCTGCTGCGGCATTGGCGGGAATCGTACTTTTATACTTGTTAGCCAAAATCTCATTAAAAACTGCTTGGATGCAATTACGGCCGGCGTTATGGATCTTCGCGCTTATTTTCATAGTCCAATTGTTTTTACACCACTGGACCACAGGTGTACTTGTAATAGTTCGTCTTACCTCTCTTTTATTGCTGGCCTCGCTGGTCACTCTCACTACTCGCTCTTCTGATATGATCGACGCATTGGAAAAGGGTCTTGGGTGGTTGTACTATCTTGGCATCAATCCTGGAAAAGTGAGTTTGGCTCTATCGCTTGCTTTGCGGTTTATCCCTGTTCTGGCGTCAATTACAGAAGAAGTGCGGGAGGCGCAGAAAGCAAGAGGCCTTGATAAGAGTGTCATTGCAATTGCAGTTCCTGTTATTGTGCGGATGCTCAAAATGGCAGACGATATTTCTGCCGCTATTGAAGCTAGGTCCTATGATCCAGAATTTGACAGAAATAAATCAAGCAGCAAGTAAAACAGAGGTTGTGGCTTTATCGAAAAGAAAGGGGGATTAAATGTCTACCAAAGATATTGTTTATATAGCACTATTTGCCTCTTTAACCGTAGCACTGGGTTTATTTCCGCCACTGACACTTCCCGTTGTGGGCGTTCCGATAACAGCGCAGTCAATGGGAGCAATGCTTGCTGGTGCCATTATTGGTGCGAAACGGGGTGGATTAGCATTGTTGCTCTTTTGTGTGTTTGTTTCCGTTGGATTACCGGTAATGTCTGGAGGGCGGGGAGGATTGAGTGTATTTCTCAGTCCAAGTGGTGGCTTTATTTTGGCATGGCCGATTGCCGCTTTTGTTATCGGCTATTTGTATGAGAAAAATCTTGCAAAACTGAATATCTTTAAAGAAGCTGTATTTCTTGTCTTTGGTGGAATTATGGTTGTTTATGTAATTGGTATCCCGTGGATTGCTGTATTTGCTAATATCAGCACCTGGCAAGCAGCTGTAGGTTCAATTGGGTTCATACCGGGAGATATTATTAAAATCGTACTGGTTATTTTGATTGCGAAAACGGTTCGTCGGGCTTACCCCACTCTTGAACCGCGTTCTTAAGTGTCAGTTTTTGTCGTGGGTTGATGTTTGTTTGTGATTACCCAATAGTTACCGCTAAGTGTCATCATTGTGCCAATTATGGCCCAAATGGTTGGACGATAGCCTTCTGTAACGCTGGAGATCGTTAAGGCTACGAGTGGAACGAGAAGCATGGTATAAGCTCCTCGTTCAGCCCCCAAGCGACCAACAACGGCAAAGTAAGTTGTATACCCAATTACCGAAGGAAACAGGATCAAATAGAATAGAGATGTTACATAGGCTGGTGATAGATCAAAATCAAACGCTTGCTTGGTCAAAAAGGCGTAGCTGAGCAAGAATATGGTGCCATATCCCATAGAAATCCCGGTCATTGGCAGAACAGTGACACCTTTTCTCTGTAACTGAACTGCGGAAATGTTAGCAAATGAGAATGTCAGGGTTGCTGCGATTGCGTAACCGAATCCTGTCCAATTCCATTCATTATTTAAAAATTCTGGACTAAAGACTAAAATTATCCCAGTTAGCCCAACTACAGCGCCTACCAGCACTGACCATGAAATCGATTGCCGTAGGAAGAGAATTGCGTTTATAGAGTTGAATAATATGACTGAAGAGTAGGTGAGGGCGATTAAACCGGTGGTGATCAAGGCCGCCGCTTTGTAAATCAGCAAGAATGCGATAGCGAATCCGAATGCTCCAAGTGCGGCAAAAGAGAGGTGCTCACGCCAGGTGTGTTTGAGCCTTTCCCGTGAAATTATAGCAAGCAGAAGCAGCAGTACCGATGCACACCCAAAACGGTAAATCAGGGATATTACAGGTGAAATATCGGTCAATTGCAGTTTTGCGGCATACCACGATGTTCCCCCGGTGATAATCGTCACAGCATATAGAATGGCGGTAGAGTAAGAAAAGGTAGTCTTCATGTTTAGATTCCAAGAATCTTACTGAAATATATTACGACCATATGATCAACGTTTTCTCATTTAATACACCGATGAAGGAGCCTGTTGCAATTCGATTGCTGCTCGCAGGCAGGACAATATGAGGGTTGCTCGTGTTGAAAATGACGACAGAGCCAATTTGAGGTCGAAAAGTGAAAGATTCACAATCAACCAATAGGGAACTATCATATGGTTTGTATGTTTTATCAACCACAGTGCTCTTGAATGGTTGATTATAGATCACGGTTTCTCCTCCCTGAGAGGGAGACAAAACATAGAGGTTCCAAGCAAGCTGAGTCGATATATCCCCGACAACTAAATTTCCTTTCGTAAAAGTAGGTGCGTAGTCCACATGTAGATCCGAGCCACCGGAGATAATCCGGGTGATACCGGCAAAATAGGGGCCAAACTCCGGTTCTTCTGCGACTGAAATGCTGAAATTTGTATCGTGATTGATGTATCGTATAAATCGAGCAACGGGATCAAAAGCTTGATGAGTAATTTGGGTGCGATTTTGCTCAGCTGCGCTAACTTGAGCAAAATATTGCTCTTTTGGCCGATCACGGTAATGAGCGAGTGGATTTCCCAAATAACACCCCGGTCTTCCAAATTCATATGGCTTTGCCTTCATGCTCAGTATCGCAGACGAAAGTTGTTCTGTTTCTTTTGGCGTTGCAAAATCATCTATCATTGCTGCTGGAATCTTGTTATCTATGATTGCCTGCAAGCTCTCTGATGATAATTTGACAAGCTCGTTTGATACCCACCGTGACGACATAATAGTCGATTCCTAGCCGATTTTCTTTATATTAGAAAAATTGATCTATTGATGGTCAGTATCAATCATATAGCATTGATTGTATAAAAATGCAACACTTGATCACATTCAGGAGCGTAACTCATGGCAATATCCCTGAGAGGTCATCACCTCTTGTGTATTCTTACCTATGCGGGCAACGGATACTCCCCTAGTTTTGTTGAAAACTACAATAGGATTATTCCTCGAATTCGGGACGAAGATATCTTGATTGTGGCAGGACCGGATGACATATGTATTCCTTTGCTTGGAGAGGATGAACCTCATTGTTTTGGCAAGAGTGTTATTATCCGGGATAGCCGAGCTTTGGAAGCTGTTGGTTCTCTTATGGGCCGACCAATTGAGATAGGTCATACGCTGAGGCTTGATGAAACCTATTTAAAACAGGCGCGATGGGCTTTCAATCGTGGGATCATAAGATCTGCTTGTATAGGCTGTGAATGGGAACCGCTTTGCACTCGAATTGCTGCGGATGATTATTCTTCAACGTTTCTTAAACGAAATAGTGGAAAGAGCGAGTGACGATATAAAGCCGTTTGAAATTTAGCAAAGGCTGATATTGATATGAATGTATGATCACATACTTAAGACAAACGTGAATCTTTTATAGTATCGATCAAGATATCTATTAAGGTGTTTGAAGTAAATCGTTCAATATTCCTTCGTCGACTGTGATTGCTTCGCTAATTTTGCTTGATAGTCGTGTTTGACTATTTCCAGTGCGGCGAGTGCGATTTCAGGAGCGATTTCATTGCATTCCAGTAAATAGATCAGATCAACAGCAAGTTGAACTTCGGGTGGTGCGTGTTCGACTGACATAAAGCATTCCTCATCTGAATCGTTAATCCATGTTCTCTTTGTATTCGATTGATTTTTCAATTCGCGTCAGAGATTGACGGCAACGTGCTAGTCTTCCGGCTAATGCCGCGATTTCTTTCTGTATTTTTTGTTGATGATTAAGTGTAGTTTGTTGATTCAATTTTAGCTCTCTATCATTGATCATTGCGAGCAGGCGGCGTTCATAATCCTGATGTTCAGCCAGTTTGTGATACAGGTCAGTAGTTTGTTGTTTATGTTCAAATCGGTTCTCTTTTTTTCTCAATGACTGGGTAGACAATTCACGCCTTAATGCTTCTATTTGGGCAACTAAGCGTTCAGTCAGAAATGCGACCTGTTCGGTTCGGTGATCCTGCACACACTCTTTGAGTTGTTCCATGTTGTGCCTGACTTCTTGTAGATAACCACGGAGTTTATCGCTGTGTCGGTTAAATAAAGCCTGATCAAACCGGGCAGTAGAGAATGGTGTGTCTGCTAATGGTGCTATCTCTTCCGCCAGTATATCGACCTGTTTTTCGAGTAAATTTAATAACGGCTGCGTATTCATTTATACCTTAAAATGGTTATTCCTTGCGAAGCAGAATTAATCTGGGACGACAAAAAGTAGGCTGGTGTGTGTTCATTAGTTGATTTTTTCTATCAGTTTGAATAGATTTTAGCACCTTCGTGTTCTACTCATTGGCACCGATTATGACCGCAAATGCGCAGCAACTGCAATTTATTAAAGACAGTATTGAAACTATTCCTGATTATCCAAAACCAGGGGTTCTTTTTCGTGATATTACCACTTTATTGGATAACCCTCTTGCCTACCAGGCAACAATTGATCTTCTGGTGGAGCGATATCAGGACAAAGGCATCACAAAAATAGTTGGCACTGAAGCTCGCGGTTTTCTGTTTGGAGCCCCGGTTGCGTTACGCCTTGGTGTTGGTTTTATTCCTGTTCGTAAAGCGGGCAAACTACCTCGGGAAACATTGAGTGAAACGTACAATCTGGAGTATGGCACTGATACGTTGGAAATGCATAAGGATAGCGTAAGAGAAAATGATAAGGTGCTGGTTATTGATGATTTGCTGGCAACGGGTGGTACGGTTGAAGCCACTGTTCGTTTAATCCGTCGTTTAGGTGGTGAGGTTTCTGAAGCGGCTTTTATTATTGGTTTGCTTGGCTTAGGTGGTGTTGAGCGCCTGCAAAGACAAGGTGTAAGTAGTTTTACTCTACTTGAATTCCCAGATCATTAATCTGCTTATTTTTGTATTACTAACATATCGGCCTCGCTGTCTGTAGTGAGGCTGTGTTAGCATGATACCCAACTGTATTCGATTTTTCCGGTATCAATGAGCTATCAGGTACTTGCCCGTAAGTGGCGCCCACAAATATTTTCTGATGTAATTGGCCAGGAATATGTCCTGACTGCGTTAGCTAATGGTCTTGCCCATGGCCGGCTTCATCACGCTTATTTATTTTCTGGCACTAGAGGTGTTGGGAAAACAACGATCGCCCGTTTGTTTGCTAAGGGGCTAAATTGTGAAACAGGTATTACTGATAAGCCTTGTGGTAAATGTGTTAATTGCCTTGAAATTGAACAGGGGCGATTTGTCGATTTAATTGAAATTGATGCGGCTTCCCGTACTAAAGTTGAAGATACGCGCGAATTGCTAGATAACGTGCAATATGCTCCGGCTCGTGGGCGTTTTAAAGTCTACCTGATTGATGAAGTCCACATGCTTTCCCGCCACAGTTTCAATGCATTATTGAAAACGTTGGAAGAACCGCCTGAACATGTGAAGTTTTTACTGGCAACGACTGATCCGCAAAAATTGCCAGTGACTATTCTTTCCCGTTGCTTGCAATTCCATCTCAAATCGCTGGATATTGGTCAAATAAGCGCTCAGCTTGAGCGTATTCTTAAAGCTGAACATATAGAGAGTGATAACCGCGCTCGTCAGCTATTGGCTCGTGCTGCTGATGGCAGCATGCGTGATGCATTGAGTCTGACAGATCAGGCTATTGCTATCGGACAAGGCTTGGTGACGACTGAAATAGTCAGCTTGATGCTAGGAACTTTAGATGATGAACAGCCGTTATCAATTATTGAAGCATTGATTCGAGCTGACGGTCAGCAGGTTATGGCATTGGTGGAACAAGTCGCTTCACGGGGGGCTGATTGGGAGGATTTGTTAGTAGAAATTCTTGCATTGCTGCATCGTATTGCAATGCTCCAGCTGTTACCTTCTCAGCCAGAAATCGCTTCTTCATCAATTGAAGGCCGTTTGCGGATATTGGCAAAAGCTGTTTCACCGGAAGATTTGCAACTTTATTATCAAACTTTGCTGATTGGTCGTAGGGACTTACCGTATGCACCGGAGCGCAGGATGGGTGTTGAAATGACGCTGTTCAGAGCCTTGGCATTTCATCCGAAAACAGTTATTGAAGAGGTTGCGGCACCGGTAGTACATCCTGCGGTTATACCATCAGTTACAGCACAGCCGAAACATAGTGATCAGGGAGATGTGCCACCTGCTAATTATATTAATGAACCGGCACAATTGGATAGAACTGCTCAGTCGGAACCCCAGATACCTCAGGCGCTTGCATCAAGCCCAACAGCGCAGTTGCTGAAAGCAAGGAATGTGTTATCCCGACAGCAAGAGCAAACGTCGACAAAAAAACCTGAATCAGCTACGCCTGTTAAGATGAAGTCAGCAACTTCAGCATTGGAACGGTTTGCCGCAGTGTCAGGACAGCGACCTCAGTCATCAATAGATAAAAAACAGGAAAACAAGTCTGAGAAAAAAGAAGCTTACCGTTGGCGTGCCAAGAATATTGAGGAGAAAACAGAAACTCATGTGGCCACACCAAAGGCTTTAAGAACAGCTTTGGAACATGAGAAAACACCAGAACTGGCAGAGAAATTAACGGAAGAATCTAAACAGAGAGATGCATGGGCCGCAGAAGTTGGTAAACTTAAAATTCCTAAACTAGTGCAGCAATTGGCATTAAATGCATTCAAAGAACAGGTTAGTGAAAATAATATCCGTTTACATTTGCGTTCGAGCCAGCGTCACCTTAATTCCGCTTTCACACAAAAGTCATTAGCGGAGGCTTTAAGCGAGTTGTACGGCGTAACAGTTGAATTCAGTATTATTGAAGATGATAATCCTGCGGAGAAAACTCCGCTGGAGTGGCGACAAGCCATTTATGAAGAGAAATTGGCACAAGCTCGCCAATCAATTATTGCGGATAAAACTATTCAAACATTGCGGCAGGTATTTGATGCTGAATTGGATGAAGACAGTATCCGACCGGTTTAACCATGCTGCGATCTGTACCTTGTTGTACGATGTAGCCATAGCGAAGAGAGAAATCTATGTTTGGTAAAGGTGGTTTGGGCAATTTGATGAAACAGGCCCAGCAAATGCAGGACAAAATGCAGAAAATGCAAGAAGAGATCGCCAATCTAGAAGTGACGGGGGAATCGGGAGCAGGTCTGGTTAAAGTGACTATCAATGGTGCTCATAATTGCCGTCGTGTTGAGATCGATCCAAGCCTGATGGAAGATGACAAAGAGATGTTGGAAGACCTGATTGCTGCCGCATTCAATGACGCAGCCCGTCGTATTGAAGAAACTCAGAAAGAGAAAATGGCAGGCATTTCCAGTGGGATGCAATTGCCGCCAGGCTTTAAGATGCCATTCTGATGCAAACCAGTCCTCTCCTTGAATCCTTGATGGAAGCATTACGCTGTTTGCCAGGGGTTGGCCCTAAGTCTGCACAGCGGATGGCTTTTCATCTGCTACAGCGTGATCGCAGTGGTGGAATGCGTTTGGCTCAGGCATTGACCAGAGCAATGTCAGAAATTGGACACTGCAAATATTGCCGGACTTTTACCGAACAGGAACAGTGCGCGATTTGTGCTAATCCACGCCGTCAACAAAATGGTCAAATCTGTGTGGTTGAAAGTCCAGCGGATATTCATGCTATTGAACAAACTGGGCAGTTTGCCGGGAGTTACTTTGTATTGATGGGGCATTTATCCCCATTAGATGGCATTGGTCCAATGGATATTGGTTTAGATCGTTTTGAGGATCGTCTCTCCACTGAGGAGATTTCAGAGGTGATTCTGGCGACTAATCCAACAGTGGAGGGAGAGGCCACTGCCAATTATATCGCAGAGATATGCTTTCAGTATGGTGTAACAGCAAGCCGTATTGCTCATGGTGTGCCGGTGGGTGGTGAACTTGAGATGGTAGATGGTACAACATTGTCCCATTCACTTGCTGGGCGGCAGAAGATTACTTATTAATCTTCTGTTAATGCCTTACGGTTTTGTCGAGTTGTGACCGAATATGTTGTAGTCTGGTTAGAGCAAGTCGTAAAGGTTTTGAGGCGCTACATTCTATGTGGCGCATGCCTTTTAATCCATTTTGCTATGATCAAAAGTTACTTCATAATTCTTTTGGATAATCAAACTTGAAATTCAACTTATTTATCCCCATCTGCATATTATCGTCTGATTTTGTCTGTCTGAACTGGATTTAGATTGAGGTAATAAATGAGTATGAAAGGTCAGGAAACCCGTGGATTTCAGTCTGAAGTAAAACAACTTCTGCAATTAATGATCCATTCACTCTATTCCAATAAAGAGATTTTCCTTCGTGAACTAATCTCAAACGCTTCCGATGCTGCTGACAAATTACGTTTCCGCGCATTATCTGTTCCAAAACTTTATGAAAATGATGGTGAACTACGCGTTCGTCTTTCTTTTGATAAAGAAAAGAGAAGCATTACGATTAGTGATAATGGCATTGGTATGACTCGTGATGAAGTTATTGATAATCTTGGAACAATCGCTAAATCAGGAACAAAAGCTTTTCTGGAATCTATTGGTTCAGATCAGGCTAAAGACAGCCAGTTAATTGGTCAGTTTGGTGTTGGGTTTTACTCTGCATTTATTGTGTCTGATAAAGTCACTGTACGTACTCGTGCTGCCGGCGCTTCAATTGATCAGGGCGTATTCTGGGAATCTGCTGGTGAAGGCGATTACACGATTGCCGATATTGAAAAAGAAACCCGTGGTACAGAGATCACCCTTCATTTACGTGAAGGAGAAGATGAATTCCTGAATGACTGGCGTTTGCGTTCTGTTATCAGTAAATACTCTGACCATATTGCCTTGCCGGTTGAAATTGAAACCAAAAATAAGAGCGAAGAAGAGGGTGAAGAGGATACAGTAACTTGGGAGAAGATTAATAAAGCTCAAGCTTTATGGACTCGTGGTAAATCTGAAATTACAGATGATGAGTATAAAGAGTTCTACAAACATATTTCTCATGATTTTACTGATCCGCTGATCTGGAGCCATAACCGCGTAGAAGGTAAACAGGAATATACTAGCATGCTCTATATTCCATCTCAGGCTCCGTGGGATATGTGGAACCGTGAGCATAAGCACGGGCTGAAATTGTATGTCCAGCGTGTGTTTATTATGGATGATGCGGAACAGTTTATGCCGAACTATTTACGCTTTGTCCGTGGTTTGATTGACTCCAACGACTTGCCACTGAACGTTTCCCGTGAAATTTTACAAGATAATTCTATTACCCGTAATTTACGTAATGCATTGACCAAACGTGCATTACAGATGCTGGATAAACTGGCGAAAGATGATGCAGAAAAGTACCAGCAATTCTGGCAACAGTTTGGTCTGGTAATGAAAGAAGGCCCGGCAGAGGATAGTACCAACAAAGAAGCTATCGCTAAATTGCTACGTTTTGCTTCTACTCATAATGACAGCTCGGCACAAACAGTTTCTCTGGAAGAGTATGTTAGTAGGATGACGGAAGGTCAGGATAAGATTTACTACATCACCGCAGACAGTTATGCTGCGGCGAAAAACAGTCCTCATCTGGAGTTGTTCCGTAAGAAAGGTATTGAAGTTCTGTTACTGTCAGATCGCATTGATGAATGGATGATGGGATACCTCACTGATTTTGATGGTAAAAAATTCCAGTCAGTCAGTAAAGCCGATGAATCCCTGGATGAACTGGCAGATGAAAACAAAGCCGAACAGGAAGAAATTGAAAAGCAGCTGGAGCCGTTTGTTGAGCGTGTAAAAACATTGCTTGGCGATCGAGTAAAAGAGGTTAAATTGACTCACCGTCTGACTGATACTCCAGCAATTGTCACAACAAATGTGGATGAAATGAGCACGCAGATGGCGAAATTGTTTGCTGCGGCTGGTCAACAGGTGCCGGACGTTAAGTACAATTTTGAGCTGAATCCTGATCATCAGTTGGTAAAACTGGCTGCTGATATCAGTGATGAAGTTCAATTCGCGGATTGGATTGAACTGTTGCTTGATCAGGCATTGTTTGCTGAGCGTGGCACGTTGGAAGACCCAAATCAGTTTATTCGCCGTATGAATCAGCTATTGTTGTCTGAGAAAGCTTGATTTAATCATTTTTTTGTGACGATTGGAAACCACGCCTCCGATAATGAGATGGGGCGTGGTTTATTTTTACAGAAAAATATCACGAAATCGTTTACCTGTTTCCTTGAGCGAACCCCATGCTAAATGGTATGGTGGCTCGTTTTCTCAAAATATAAAAACTAACTAGCAAGGGGATTTACGCAATGCGTATCATTCTGCTGGGCGCTCCGGGCGCCGGTAAAGGGACTCAGGCGCAATTTATCGTGGAGAAATATGGGATCCCTCAAATTTCTACTGGTGATATGTTGCGTACTGCGGTTAAGGCTGGCACAGAATTGGGTTTAAAAGCAAAAGCGCTGATGGATCATGGTAAGCTGGTTACTGATGAACTGGTTATTGCTTTGGTCAAAGAGCGCATCAAACAAGATGACTGCCGCAATGGTTTCTTGCTGGATGGGTTCCCCCGTACTATCCCCCAGGCTGATGCAATGAAAGAAGCGGGTATTAATGTTGATTATGTCTTGGAATTCGATGTTCCCGATGAACTCATTATTGAACGTATCATTGGGCGCCGTATACATGCGCCATCTGGCCGTGTTTATCACATTAAATTTAATCCGCCAGCAGTGGAAAACAGGGATAATGTTACGGGTGAAGAGCTGACTGTTCGTAAAGACGATCACGAAGATATCGTGCGTAAACGTTTAGTTGAATACCATCAACAGACAGCACCTTTAGTGTCCTACTATCAAAAAGAAGCAGAGGCAGATTATACCAAATATTTTAGAATTGATGGTACTCGTAAGGTATCTGAGATTAGTGAAGAATTATCTAAAATTTTGGATTAATCAACCTGAATGATTCTTAGAGGGCGACTAATAAGTCGCCTTATCCTATATTATTTATTTACTGTATCAGGTAAATTAGTCGATTTTTCCTCATTGTTTTCGTAGATAAACATGATTTTCATCTGTATTTTATTATGCTAGGGTTTTCACTAGCGAAACAATGAAGGATCGACATAATGAACAACGGTAAATTTGGTGTTTTATTAGTTAATCTCGGCACTCCTGATAAACCGACAACTGCGGCTATAAGACATTATTTAGCTGAGTTTCTTAGCGATAAAAGAGTCATAGATTTATCTCGATTTATCTGGAAGCCAATATTATATGGTTTTGTTTTGCCTTTCCGCTCCTCACGTGTAGCAAAGTTATACCAGAAAATTTGGACTGATGAAGGTTCTCCTCTGTTAGTATATGGCCGTCGGCAACAGAAATTACTGGCAGAAAGACTTGCTGACATACCTGTTGAACTGGGAATGAATTACGGTTCTCCATCTCTTGAACAAGCGATTGACAACTTACTTAAGCAGAATGTTGAGCAGCTGATTGTTTTACCACTTTATCCCCAATATTCTGGTTCCTCATCTGCGGCTGTATTTGATGGTGTTAGTCTGGTATTGCAAAAATACCGAACTATTCCTGGGATTCACTTTATTCGTAGTTATGCTGATCATCCGGCTTATATTTCTGCATTGAAAGAAACTATTGAGCAGAGTTTCGATAAGCATGGTCAACCAGACAGATTATTGCTTTCCTATCATGGCATTCCGCAGCGTTTTGTTGATACGGGCGATATTTATGCTGAGCAGTGTAAGTTAACAACACGATTGCTAAAGCAAGCAATTAATTATCCGGCAGAGCAGGTAATGATGGCTTATCAATCACGTTTTGGTCGTGAGCAATGGTTGACACCATACGTAGATCAAACGATGCAAACTCTACCTAATCAGGGAATAAAACATATTCAGGTACTTTGCCCTGGTTTTTCGTCTGATTGTCTGGAAACGCTGGAAGAGATAAAACAGCTAAATAAAGAGATGTTTCTTAATGCAGGTGGGGAAAAATTTGAATATATTCCGGCGCTTAACGACAACGCTAGTCATATTTTACTACTTGAAGAGTTGGTCAACAGGTTTGTCAGAAACAGGAATGAATAGTGATAGGATTAATCTATCATTAGGGTTCATTGGCTTTTTAAGGTATATTGCTACACAGATACCAGCCTAGTGGAACTGCCATACTTGTTTCAGAGTAAATGGGAATTAACCTATAGGCTTAGTGGGATGATGTTTTGTATATCAATTAGTAACAGCATATTTGGATTTGGATATAAATAATGAGTAATAAACCGATTAAAGACACTAATTTCAGTGAAGAATATTTTAATTATTACAATTCAAAACAAGATGATGAAATTGATTTGTTTGAGTTATTCTCTGTTTTATTTCAATCAAAGTTATTGATTATCACTATTACTATCCTTTTTGCTGTTATTGGCTTTGTAGCAGCATCTTTGATGCCACAAAAGTGGAGCAGTTCGGCTTCTATTGTTAAGCCTCAACTTGAAGAGATACAACCACTTAGAGATCTCCTGACTAAGTTAGAGGTTTTAAGTTTACAACCATCAGTAACTTCATCGTCACTGTATAATAATTTTTTAAATAATTTTAATTCACGGGTTTTGCGTGAAGAATATCTGGTTAATACAGAATATTTTAAAAATCTGGTGGCTGAATCAGGTGATCATTCACCATTTGCAAAAAGAAAACTTATTGAAAAGATTGTGAATGATAATATTTCATCTTCTTCAAAAGCGGAAAAAGATGATGAAAATGGTGAAACTAAATTGACTTTCAGTGCCGGAACCGCAGAAGATGCATATAATCTGTTAAATGGCTATATTGACTATGCGTCGTCTGTTGTCCATGAACAGGTGAAGAGTGAATTAAGTGATATAGTAAAACAAAAGCTTAATTACTCTGAAGGTTTATATAACGTTGATTTAAACCGTGTGAATAATATACAGGAAGCTAATATTGAGCGATTGAAACATGCATTATCTATCGCTAATTCGGCAGGAATTAAAAAGCCTATTTCCAGTGAAGGAGCAATGATCAAAGACGATCCAGATTATTCCATTGCTTTGGGGGCTGATGCATTACAACGTAAGTTGCAAATTACAGAGGAGATAAAAGATCCCACCTTGATTGATGCTGACTTACGTAACCGTTTGTTCTATATAGAACAGCTGAAAGCACTTAAAGTAGATAAAGTTAACTTCCAACCATTTAGATATATGCAGGCTCCTTATGAGCCGACAGCGAAAGATTCACCGAAGCGTCTACTTATCTTAATAGGCAGTGCTTTTCTTGGGCTGATCTTGGCTGTGGTGTCTGTTCTAATTCGTCATATGGTACGTAGTCGTCAGCAAGCGGCTTAAGTTTTCCTTGGCAGTAAATGTCGTAGTGACATTTGCTGCCTGTCAGTTTTTATTGTGCTAATATGCTGCACCTTTTGGCGTTATAGCATCAATCAAAAATGAAATTCCCTGGTAAACGTAAATCAAAACACTATTTTCCCGTCAGTCTGCGTGATCCTTTACTCCAGCCAATTAAAGAGATGATGGATGGTGAGAATAACCGAGCTTATATCGTTGGTATCGATCAGACATTAGTGGATATTGAGGCGAAAGTAGATGAAGATTTTATCCAGCGCTATAACCTCAGCCAAGGGCATTCATTAGTTATTGAAGATGATGTAGCTGAAACCCTGTATAAAGAACTTACTGATAATAATCTTATTAGCCACGAGTTTGCTGGTGGCACTATTGGTAATACTTTACATAATTACTCAGTTCTTGCCGATGATCGTTCCGTCTTACTGGGTACTATGTGTAGTAATATTCAGATTGGCAGTTATGCTTACCGCTACTTATGTAACACGTCTAGCCGTACTGATCTGAACTATTTACAGGGAGTGAACGGGGCAATTGGTCGCTGTTTTACGTTAGTAACGGAAAATGGTGAGCGGACTTTTGCCATCAGTCCTGGGCAAATGAATCAACTTAAACCGGAAAGTATTCCTGAGAAGATTATTGCTGAAGCTTCTGCTTTGGTATTAACTGCTTACTTGATTCGTTGTAAATCGGGAGAACTAATGCCAGAAGCAACCATGAAAGCTATCGAATATGCGAAAAAGCATAGTGTACCTGTGGTTCTGACGCTAGGGACGAAATATGTTATTGCTGATGATCCACAATGGTGGCGTGATTTTCTGGTTGAGAATATTTCTGTTCTGGCAATGAATGAAGATGAAGCTTATGAGCTTACTGGTTTCAGTGATCCACTATTGGCTTCGGATATGGCACTAGATTGGGTCGATTTAGTTTTGTGTACCGCAGGTCCGGCTGGATTATATATGGCAGGTTATACGGAAAAAGATTATATGCGTCAGACAACCCATCCATTGTTACCGGGTGCTATTGCTGAATTTAACCGTTATGAGTTCAGCCGTGCTATGCGTAAATCTGATTGCCAAATCCCGATGAAAGTTTATTCCCATATTGAACCTTATATGGGGGGGCCAGAAAAAATCATGAATACCAATGGGGCAGGTGATGGTGCTTTATCTGCTTTGCTGCATGATATAACGGCCAACAATCACCACAGAATGAATGTGCCTAATTCCAGTAAACATATCCGTACTTATCTAACATATTCATCACTTGCTCAGGTATGTAAATATGCCAACAGAGTTAGCTATCAGGTATTGAGTCAGCATTCCCCACGATTAAGCCGTGGTTTGCCCGAAAAAGAAGATAGTTTGGAAGAATCTTACTGGGAACGATAATTTTAAAATTTCGGCACCGTGTAAATTAATGAGGTGCCGAAATTTAGCTATAAAATCATTTATTAAGATTATAAATGGTAGTTAGAGTTTATTTTATTGACAGTAATGATATTTCGTCTAATTTATAAAAGGCAAAGTATTTTATTCTTATTTATATATCTGTTTAAATAAATTCAAATAACATTTAAAAATGTCCTAGAATAGAATATTTATATCATTCAGATAGCAATAATATGAAAATAAAATTTTATATTTGTTTTTTATATTTAACTTATGTTGTTGTTTTTTATATAAAAATTGCGTGTGACGGCGCATTTCTAATATAGCTAGATACTGCTAAAATCACCAATCCGGTTCATGCTGATTTGATTATGTACCTAATTTTTCTGTTTATTGTAATAGGGATTAGCTAAAGGAAGAATTTGGACTAAAATCACAATTTTTAAAAATCTTGGAACTGATTTCTCAATTGTTGATTTTACTAATTATAATCAAGATGATTAGCTAGAGAATACTCCTTTATTAGTAATATACTGAAATGATACTAGCTGTGTATTGAAATGATATTCTTTATATATTGAAATGATATCGGCCATATATAGAAATGATATTAGTTATATATGGATTGGAGCTGCTATATTTTAGGAGTATTCCCGAGGTTAATACGGAATTTCATATTTTTTGTATAGTATTGAAATGTAGATTAGTGTTTTATGATGCTAATTTAGATAGCGAAACTTTGGCGATGATTGATAACTCAGAAGGATCATTTAGTGAAATAGTTTTTGTTTTCTGTAATTATTTTATTTTGTTGCCTATATTAGGAAAGGTTTTTTGTATATTTTATTACTGAATTGGAGTTATTGAGATTACTAACATTGAGAGAAAAGACGAACCTAATAGCTATTAAGTGAAAGTAATGGTATTTAATGACCGTAACTTATTATTGTTAATTTAAAGAGATGGGGGGTGTGATGAAATTTTTTACTGAAAATTTCCTATTATATTTCAAATAATTAATTATTATGTATAACAGCCACTGAGGATACTATGAATAGTTACTACGATTATATAAGAATTGCCAGTATGGTGAGTATGGTCTTAATTATGCCGGGACCAACAAATACTCTTTTGGTATCATCTGGATATTCACATGGTTTTATTAGTACACTCAGGCTGATATTAGCTGAGGCATTGGGTTATATAACAGCAATTAGTTTGTGGGGGTTATTTTTATCTACAGTCTCTCATGCTTTCGTATGGTCACTGGTCGTCTTAAAGATGTGTGCTTCGACATACATTGCTTATCTAGCTTTTAAAGTTTGGCATTTCTCATTAGACAAGAATGTAGTAAAAATCCATTTTATCACGGTATTATTTGCCACATTGCTGAATCCTAAGGCTTTTGTGTTTGCTACATATATATTTCCTCTTACTGCATTTACTTTGTGGTCAGAATACATTCCATGCATGACGGTTTTTGTTTGTGCGTTATTACCCGTTTCCCTGATTTGGGTGGGGGTTGGGAAAATGCTATATGTAGGAAAGTTCGGAAAAGGAATTTTAAAACCCGATTTGTTTTATCGTCTTGCTTCTTTAGTGTTATGTGTTTTCTCTGTTTCAATGTTTTACACGTCAATGAAAGGTGTTTTATATCTTTGACATAATCGGATGTTTGATATTGCGCCCTCCCGACTGATTGGCTTTTTCATTAATAGTCTCATTAAGCTAATAGTGGTTGAAGGTAGCTTGGATTGTATAGAGTTTCCTTGTTGTAACTAGGTAAATACCATGATCATGTTAAGTAATGCATGGTATTTACCCTCCCTATTAATAAAAAAATATTTACCTCAATGGGTTGCTGAATCTTGTTTTGAATGGGCTAAGGATTAATTGATAATTCGATTGATTTTTGTTGTATATACCCGTCATCTTTCAAGTTGCCTCTTTGTTGGCTGCACTCACTCACCCCGGTCACATCGTTATCTATGCTCCCGGGGATTCGCTCCCTTGCCGTCGCGATGCATCTTGAAATCCATAGGGTATAGAATTGAGTAAAGCAATACTTCAACTGAAAGTTTTGTTCCCTCTGAACCGTTCTTATCACTGATACTTAAGTGATAAGAACGGTTCATGATCCCTACTCGGTAAGGAATAGGGAATGATTCCATCAGCAGTCGCTTTCCTCAAAGTAATGGCGAAAAAGGCGATGCTGGAGGTGGTTCAATCGGATAGCTTTGCTCACTGTTGGCGAATACAGTTGCCATTGTTTTAGCAATTTCATGCTCACCAATAATGACGTGGCTAGCTCCACGCTCTGTGATATAGGTAACTTCATCGTCATAGTCGGCTCGGACGATAATATTAATATCCGGGCGTGCTTCTCTTGCACAGGCGACAATCTCACCCGCTTCATAGCCATTAGGAATAGTTAGTAGGAGGGAGCAGGCGCAATCCAAGCGCGCCAGTGACATAATATCTTTGCTGGCAGCGTTGCCCATGACTGCACTAATACCTTGTTCACCGAGTTCCTCAAATTTGGCTCTGGTGTTTTCAATAACAACCAGAGGGATCTCTTTTTCCTGCAAGCGTTGGCATAGCAAGCTGCCGACACGTCCGTAGCCGACAACGATAGTGTGGCCGCAGATATCGACAGGAATTTGCGTCTCTTCTTCCAACGTTTCTTCCAGTAACTGTTCCTCAATAGTTTCTGTTTTTTCTAGATAGCGATCCAACAGACTAAATAGAACTGGGTTTAGCATGATAGAAACAATCGCGCCAGCCAGAACAAGGTTACGGGCATTTCCATCAAGCAGACCGAGTGCAACCCCAAGGCCGGCTAGAATAAAGGCAAATTCACCGATTTGCGCCAGACTGACTGAAATCGTTAACGCGGTCCGGCGTGAGTGGCCGAACATCTTTACAAGTAACATTGCAGCGGCGGACTTACCAATAATAATGATTGCCAACGTTGCCAATATCGATAGGGGCTGTTGAATGAGGACCATTGGGTCGAACAGCATGCCAACAGAAACGAAAAATAATACGGCGAAAGCATCTCTGAGTGGCAGCGTATCTTGGGCTGCACGGTGGCTTAGTTCTGATTCGTTTAATACCATCCCGGCGAAGAACGCCCCCAGTGCGAATGAAGCATCAAACAGAGCAACGGCACCGTAAGCGATACCCAAGGCGATAACCAATACAGCAAGGGTAAATAGTTCCCTGGAGCCGGTACTAGCGGTTTTTGCCAGTACCCAAGGGATTAGACGGCGGCCAACAACAATCATCAGCAAGATAAAAGCGATAACTTTGCCGACTGTCATGGCGAGCTCCATAATTAACTGCCCGATATTGGCTTCCTTATTACCAAGAATACCGGCAGCTGCGGGCAGTAATACCAGAGTCAGCACCATCGCTAGATCTTCGACAATCAGCCAGCCAATAGCTATTTGACCTCGTTGGCTATCGATCAGTTGGCGCTCTTCTAGCGCTCGTAATAGAACAACGGTACTGGCGGTTGATAGACAGAGACCAAAGACGATACCGCTAAATAATTCCCAACCCAGTATTGCTGATAGCCCTACTCCGAGTAGTGTCGCGACCAATATTTGTGCAATAGCACCAGGGATAGCAATAGATTTTACTGCTAACAGATCTTTGAGTGAAAAATGCAGTCCGACACCAAACATCAATAAGATGACACCAATTTCTGCCAGTTCGGGGGCCAGTGATGCATCAGCGACAAAACCAGGAGTGAAAGGACCAGCGAGTACTCCCGCAGTAAGGTAACCAACCAGCGGTGAGATTTTCAGGCGTTGTGCCAGCATACCAAGCAGATAAGCGATAAAGAATCCGCCAACGATAGTGGTGATAAGTGGTGTCGAGTGCTCCATTAAGACTCCTTCTTGCTGAGGCTAGTAAATAGCATAGTGAAGAGGTAGGTGTAACTGTATTTTATAGATAATTCGAGGTAAATTCGCTAAAAAAATGAATAAAACATCAAAAAATATGGATTGAAAGGATTAAATTACCCGTAACAGGTATTTGTGTTGCTCTATTTGAATATTTATGAGGTAAATAAGCACTATTCCCACATAAAAATTAACTTTTATGTGGGATTGTATGGTGATTTTCCTAGTTCTTATCTTCTATATTAGGTAATAAAGCGGTAAATATGCCAAGTAACGGCAGAAAAGCACAAATCTGATAAACCAGTTCAATACTTGTTCTATCCGCAATATCACCAAGTACCGCTGCGCCAATACCTCCCATACCAAAAGCCAGCCCGAAAAACAGGCCGGATACCATCCCGGTTTTACCTGGAATAAGTTCCTGAGCGTATACCAGGATTGCAGAGAACGCAGATGCCAGAATCACACCAATAATCACTGATAGAATACTTGTCCAGTACAGAGAAGTGTAAGGCAGAACTAATGTAAAAGGTGCAACTCCAAGGATAGATATCCAGATAACATACTTTCTGCCGATCCTGTCACCAAGCGGTCCACCAATAATGGTTCCTGCTGCAACTGCGAATAAAAAAATAAACAGATGAAACTGGGCGCTTTGCACGGAAATGCCAAATTTGTGTATTAAGTAAAAAGTATAATAGCTACTGATACTGGTGAGATAAAAATATTTGGAAAAGATTAAGATTAGCAAAATAACCAAGGAACCTATCACGGTTTTTCTTGATAAAACTTTAATGGCAGGGCCAATTTTGGCTTGATTTTTCTTGAAATAATTCTGAGCGTTATACCATTTACTGATCTGTAGCAGCACGATGATACCCAGTAATGCTGCCAAAGAGAACCAGCCAACGTTGCCTCTGCCATAGGGAGCAATAAACAGAGCGGCTAGCAAAGGCCCAAGGGAGCTGCCAAAATTACCGCCGACTTGAAAAAGAGATTGAGCTAGTCCGTGGCGACCACCGGATGCCATACGTGCTACGCGCGACGATTCCGGGTGGAATATCGAAGAGCCTGTTCCAATTAATGCAGATGCTAATAGAATTAACGGGAAATTGTTGGCATAGGCCAGCAATAATAGACCGGATAAGGTGAAACTCATCCCAACAGGTAATGAATAGGGCTGTGGATGTTTATCAGTATAGAGACCTATCAGTGGTTGTAATAAAGAGGCGGTAATCTGATAAGTCAGGGTGATCATACCGATTTGCACAAAACTCAGGTTGAATTCTAATTGTAGTAAAGGATAAATTGCCAGAATCAGCGATTGGATCATATCGTTCAATAAGTGTGAAACACTGATTGCCCCAAGAATAGTAAAAACGGTATTCCTGGTTTTTTTGGGGTGAGATGGAACTATGGTGGTATTGCTTTGTTCGCTCATATTCGCAGCCAACCTGTCTTAATCAATAGTCAGTATATTGGTTATTTGTTGAATTTTAATACATATTAGGTAGAGAGTTGATTTTTTACTATCTTGGATATAGTTTTATAGTATTCTCGCAAAGACGAAACAAAACATGTGTTAATAACTGCATAACATAACCTGTCTCAAGAAATGATCAACTTATCCCGCCTTGTTAGCTTTAAAAGCTGTTTTTGCATGGCAATTCACTAAAAAAACATGGAGATATACCATGAAATTCTCGTTCAAGACCTCAGCTTGTGCTTTGGTTGTATCTATAGCACTACTTCCAGCAATCGCAAATGCATGGGAGAAGGATAAAACCTATAACATTACCATTTTGCACACCAATGACCATCATGGTCATTTTTGGCATAACGATTATGGTGAGTATGGTTTAGCTGCTCAAAAAACGGTAGTTGATGAAATCCGTCAGGAGGTCGTGAAAAAAGGTGGTAGTGTGTTACTACTTTCCGGCGGGGATATTAATACCGGTGTACCAGAATCTGATCTGCAAAATGCCGAACCTGATTTTAAAGGCATGAACTTGGTGGGCTATGATGCAATGGCGTTGGGTAACCATGAGTTTGATAATCCTCTGTCAATACTGCGTCAACAGGAAAAATGGGCAACTTTTCCATTTCTGGCTGCCAATATTTACCAAACAAGCACCGGCAAACGTTTGTTTAAACCTTATACTATTTTCGATAAACAGGGTGTGAAAATTGCGGTTATTGGCCTGACGACTGATGATACGGCGAAAATCGGTAACCCAGCTAATTTTCCTGATGTTGAATTTCGTGTTCCTGCGACAGAAGCCAAAATGGTTGTTGAAGAACTAAAAAGAGATGAAAAGCCAGATGTGATTATTGCAGCAACCCATATGGGGCACTATGACAACGGTAATCATGGTTCTAATGCGCCGGGTGATGTTGAAATGGCTCGCAGCTTGCCTGCGGGCTATCTGGATATGATTGTCGGTGGTCACTCACAAGATCCGGTCTGTATGTCTGCGGAAAATAAAAATTATAAGCAGATCGATTATGTGCCAGGAACCCCATGTTCGCCGGATCGTCAGAACGGTACCTGGATTGTTCAGGCTCATGAGTGGGGTAAATATGTTGGTCGTGCTGACTTCCAGTTCCGTAATGGTGAATTAAAGCTGACTCACTATCAGTTGATCCCTATTAACCTCAAAAAGAAAGTGCAGAAGGAAGATGGTTCTACTGAACGTGCTTACTACACTCATGAAATTGCACAAAACCCGGATATGTTAAAGTTGCTGATGCCTTATCAAGATAAAGGTGATAAACAACTTGGTGTAAAAGTGGGTTCTATTGAGGGTAAATTGGAAGGGGATCGAAGCAAAGTTCGTTTTGTTCAGACTAATATGGCCCATGTTGCGCTTTCTGCCATGATGGAACGCGCGGGTGCTGATTTTGCGATTATGAGTGGTGGTGGTATTCGCGATTCGATTGAATCAGGTGATATCACTTATAAAGATGTGTTGAAAGTGCATCCATTTGCCAACACATTGGTTTACGTTGATATGAAAGGCGATGAAGTCAAACAATATCTGGCGGCGATTGCTAATATGAAAGTTGACTCTGGTGCTTATGCACAGTTTGTGAATGTTAGCCTGATTGCTGATGGTAAAGGTATTAAAGAGGTAAAAATCGGTGGAAAGCCACTAGAGCCGAATAAAACTTACCGCATGGCAATGCTTGACTTTAATGCTATTGGTGGTGATGGCTATCCACGTGTTGATAATTATCCAACCTATGTCAACACCGGTTTTGTTGATGCAGAAGTTTTGAAAGACTATATCGAGAAGCATTCACCACTGAAAGCGGCTGATTATGAGCCAAAGGGTGAGATTATTTATCAATAATCCCTGACAGAATGGTAAATCGAAAGGGCGGCAATTTTGGCCGCCCTTTTGGGGTAATAATTTAAGTTTTTGCAATATCAGCGAAATTACCTCTCAGTAATCTACAGAGATCAGACGACGCCAATTCAATATCTAACCCTCGTTTACCACCTGAGACAAATATAGTTGGGAACTGTTGCGCTTGGTTATCAATAACTGTTGGCAAGTATTTTTTCTGTCCTAGCGGACTGATCCCGCCGACGAGATACCCTGTCACTTTCTGGGCGATTTGGGGATCAGCCATTTCTGCTTTTTTGACTTTAAAAACTTTGGCGACCTTTTTTAAATCCAGTTCACTTGAAACGGGGGTGACGGCTACCACCAAATTTTTAGCTTCACCATTAAGTGCAACCAGCAAAGTTTTAAATACCTGTCTGGCATTGAGTCTTAATTTCCTCACTGCTTCATCACCAAAGTTATGCTCATTTGTATCGTGTTCATAGGTATGAAAAGTAAAGCTAACTTTCTGTTTTTCTAATAGAATGATCGCAGGTGTCATAATTTCATTACATAGAATAATTTTGTAATTAAGGATAATGGATGAAATATAAGGATGGAATTGATATTCTAACTATGGCTCTGTTGCTTGTGTACAAACAGGTAATATCCCGAACAATAAGAATAACGAGAGTGACAGGTTATTCCTCTTTGATTGGCCAATACTACTGTATTATTGGCCTTTTTTTAATCCTGTTCTTCTGCCAGCATCTGAGGCAAATTCCCTTCACCGTACAGATGCAAAGCACCAACAGCGACAAGATATCGACCGGTAGGTAATTTCCGTAAACGCTTATTCCATCGTTTATTACGTTCAGTCATCAATAGTTGGTATATCTCTTTACTGAAAGTTGTTGGTAAAACATGTTTTTGCTGTTCAGGTTGATAGTCCATCCACCAACTGATCATTGTTTGTAAAGCGCGGGCATTTGCGTGCCAATGGGTTAATGTATCTTCCAGTAGTGGCAGGCCGTTATTGGGAATTTGATTAAGTAAATTAATTTGTGATTCAGTACCTTCTAGTTCAATAACCGTTTTCCCTTGCGCTTTGGCTGCATTCAGTAGCTGATAATCGATACCGTAGTGGGGATGCAATCCAAGGTTTTGTGCTTGTCCTGCTTGTAAAATTAAAGCGATTTGCCATGAGGGTAATAAATTGAGGAATTCTTCCTGCTGTTGGATTTCATTGCAGCAGTCTTGAAAATTCTGGTACATCTCAGAAGATAAACGTTGTTCGATGCGGTGATATGATTGAAATTCATCATGAAATGGGGAGTCTGCCTGAATAATATCTGCTTCCACGATTAATGTATCGGATAGATTAAGTTGTTCTATCAATATTTCCGAAAGTGGGAACATATTTTTCGTACCCATGTGAATACTGCCTACCAGGTGCAAATGTCTATCACCTGCCAGTATAATATCGTGAGCGGGATAGGGATAACGGTGGGAAGACTTTATTCCCAATATATTGGTAAGGTGTTTAATCAGTCGTCCCATTTGTGTTCCGGTTTAGCATTTATATTTTTAAGGTGACTATCAATATTATAGCTGTACTTCCGCTGTATCTTTATTTATTTCCATTGAATGTTTCTTTACTACTATCAGTATACAAGGAGATTTTTTTGCTCCTTCCATTTACCTTGCTAGCCTTTTAGCAACTATCACAGTCTTTTGGTATAGAGAGTCAGTAGATTGGTGTTCACCGTTAAAGTGAAATAAACCTAAACTAGATTATCTTGACGATGTAAGGATTATTCCTTACATTTTGATGAAAGTGATAATTGGAGATTTGTTATGACATCTATCTATGAACTTGCAACATTGACTTCCAAAGGTCAGATAACGATACCTAAGTCTATCCGTCAGGCATTAGGTATTGGTACAGGTAGTAAGTTGGCCTTTGAGTTGTGTAATGGTGAGATAGTCGTGACCTGTGTAGGAATTGAGCATGAAGATCCTGTCATTGGGGCATTCCTTGATCTATTGTCTGAGGATATTCAGGTTGGGCATCATGTGAGTGGTTTACCTAAAGAATTGGAAGAGGCTATGCAATACAATGTTGGTCACGCTATCGATCTGAGTGAAAATATTGACGGAGATGTTGTGATTTGATGCAAAGACATGGATGGACACTGCTATATCACTCATGTGTGATACAACAGCTTCAGAAGCTGCATGATGCAGTAAAAAGGGCCGAGAAGAGTGGCCCACACGGGTTCGAGAGCAACTCTAGTGTCAAGCTGTTTCGGGCGTTGAGCAAATTGATTCTGGATGTGGTACCAAGTGATCCTTCTCGGGACGAGTATCGGCAAGGTAACACCTTAGGAGAAGCCTATCGCCACTGGCGACGAGCTAAGATTGGTCGAAGGTTCCGCTTGTTCTTCCGTTATGATTCTAGGGCTAGGATCATTGTGTATGCTTGGGTCAACGATGAGGAGACCTTGCGTTCGGAAGGTAGTAAGTCCGATCCCTATTCGGTCTTCGAGAAGATGCTAGGAAGAGGAAATCCGCCCGATAGTTGGGCTGCGTTGATCGCAGCCAGCCGGCATAAGTGGTTATAACTGAAGTAATTTGTCCACGAATTGGCGATGGATGATGGGGTAAAAGTGTAAAGAGTACAGGGATGACAAATTTTTACAATTTACCCCAATATCGCTAAAGCTAACTCATTTTCGTGGTTTTAGACTTAAACCTCAGTAATCGATTAGCATTACTCACCACCGTAATTGAAGACAGCGCCATTGCCGCACCTGCGACTACCGGATCTAACAGGGTTCCGGTAAAGGGATAGAGCAGACCAGCGGCAATGGGAATACCTAATGTGTTATAGATAAACGCGCCTAGTAAATTTTGTTTCATATTGCGCAGAGTGCCTTTGGATAGCTCAACCGCATCAGCCACACCGTGTAGACTATGACGCATTAGTGTTATTGCGGCGGTTTCAATGGCGATATCACTACCGCCTCCCATTGCAATGCCCACATCAGCCTGCGCTAGGGCAGGGGCATCGTTAATGCCATCCCCCACCATAGCAACTTTGTGACCTGCTGCTTGCAATTTCTGAATCGCCTCAGCTTTGCCATCAGGCAATACACCCGCAATCACTTGATCAATACCCGCTTCTTTTGCAATCGCATTGGCAGTCACCGGATTATCACCGGTCAGCATCACTAAACGGTAGCCTTGGTGATGTAATCGTTGCAATGCAGTCATGGTATCTTCACGCAGTGGGTCACGAATTGACAGCACTGCCGCTACTTTACCTCCTGCTGCCAGAAGAACCGGTGTGATGCCTTGTTCTGCCTGTTGAACAATCAGCGGTTTTAAGTCTTGCGTATCAATCTGCTTTTGTTCTAGCCATGCTTGATTACCTAGCAACAAGGTTGTGCCATTCACTTCACCGCTGATACCCTGCCCAGCCAGCGTATGGAATTGTCCAACTTGCGGTAATTCCAGCCCTTCGGCTTTAGCAAGAATGGCTTTGGCTAATGGATGGTTAGAGCCTTTTTCCAGTGCACCCGCCCAACGCAATACCTCTTGTTCACTGTACCCATTAAAGGTATGTATATCAGTCAATTGAGGCATACCTTCCGTCAGCGTACCGGTTTTATCGAAAACAATGGTATCCAATGTGCTCGCTTGTTGCAGTGCATCGGCATCCCGAACCAGTACCCCGAATTCTGCTGCTCGGCCGACACCAGAGATAATTGACATCGGGGTCGCCAGCCCAAGGGCACAGGGGCAGGCAATAATCAACACAGTGGTAATAATGACCAATGAATACATAATCTGTGGTGCTGGCCCAACGAAATACCAAATAACACCGGCAATCAGGGCAATGGCGACCACAACGGGAACAAACACGGAGGAAATTTTATCTGCTAACTGACCAATTTCTGGCTTACTACTTTGTGCCTGACGGACCAGTTTAATAATTCGTGCTAATGTTGTCTGACTGCCAACCGCGGCGGCAGTAAACAGTACTGTACCGTCTTGCACCGTCGTACCGGCATGAATGTTATCGCCTTTGGTTTTTTGCTGTGGAATCGGCTCACCGGTGAGCATTGCCTCATCTATCCAAACCTCACCTTGAATGATTTCACCATCAACGGGAACACGATCACCGGTTGTCAGACGTAACGTCATGCCGGGTTTGACGTCAGTCAATCGCATCTCTTTTTCGCCATCTCCTGTCACCACATGGGCAGTCGGTGGTGTCAGATCTAGCAAGCGCTCCAGTGCTTTTGAAGAACGCTGACGGGCACGTTGTTCCAGAGCATGCCCCAGGTTTATCAGACCGATAATCATCGCGCTGGCTTCATAATAGAGATGACGGGCTTGTGGTGGAAAACTATCTGGCCATAGGTTGACACTGATGGAGTAAAGCCAGGCTGCGCCAGTTCCCAATGCCACTAAGGTGTCCATTGTCGCACTGCCGTTTTTCAGGCTTTGCCACGCATTGCGATAGAAGTGACCACCGGCAAAAATCATCACGGCAAGCGTGATAACGCCGATAGTCAGCCAGATATGATGGTTTTCAGGTGTGAGCATCATATTATCGCCCATCATGCCCCATACCATCACAGGAATACCGACGACTAAGGCTAATGCTGACTGCCAACGAAAACGGCGCATATTAGCGTCAGAAACTTGTTGCTGTCGTTCACGCCGCTCAGCTTCATCCTGAATCAGTTCTGCGCCATACCCGGCTTTTTCTACTGCTTTAATCAGTGCTTCTGGTGAGGCACTACCGGTAATTAAAGCGCTGCGTTCAGCAAGATTCACTCTGGCATTTTCCACGCCATCAACGCTTTGTAATGCTTTCTGAACTTTATTCACACAGCTAGCGCAAGTCATGCCATCCAACAGCAACTGGATGCTCTCATCGCTATCACTCACAACGGATACGTCAGTTTTTTCGACCGGAAGGGAGGAGGTTGCCGCTGCCAAAGGTTCCGGTCTGTTTGAAGCAGGTAATGTCAGCGGCTCAGATTTTGGGGAGTTTTGACCAGAAGCGAGTTTTGCTTGATAACCTGCCTGCTCAACAGCGGCAATCAGGGTAGCGACATCGGCTTTACCGTAAACTTTAGCTGTTTCAGTATTCACCTCTGCGGCGATAACGCCATCTACGGCTTCCAACGCTTTACGAGTCGTACCGGCACAATGCATGCAACTCAGGCCAGAGAGAGCCAGTTCAACATCGGGTTGACTGGCGATTATCGCATCGTAACCGGCTGCTTGAATTGTTTCGATTAATGATTCAGCAGAGGCTTTACCGATGATTTTGGCATAATCGATCGTAATATCCGCTTGTTCCACATCTGCATGATTTGCTAGTGCCTTTTTCACACTGTTAACACAGTGCATACAGGAGAGTCCCTGCAAGGTTAAAATGGTTGTGTGTGACATAAAAAAACTCCTAACACATAGTGATGTAATTATTCTTCACACCTGTGTGATAATTGATGATATCTACACAGTTCAAGTGAATTTCTGACTTATTGCGAAGGTTAAACCTTCCCTCAAGGGTAAGGTCAAGGGGAAAAAATGAACATTAGTGAGATTGCCCAAAAAACCGGTCTTACCAGCAAAGCGATCCGGTTTTATGAAGAAAAAGATCTGATTACACCGCCGGAAAGGGGGGATAACGGCTACCGTTATTATCAGCAGAAACATATTGATGAACTCACGCTGTTGCGTCAGGCAAAACAGGTAGGTTTTACGCTTGATGAATGCCGTGAATTTTTAGTGTTATTCCGCAATCCCAATCGACACAGTGCTGATGTAAAAGCAGCAACATTGCATAAAGTGGCTGAAATAGAAAAGGCGATTGAAGAGTTGCAGAAAATAAGAAGTAAATTGTTATCTTTGGCGGAAGAGTGCCCTGGAGATGACGGGGCTGCATGCCCCATCATAGATCATTTATCGGGTTGTTGCTCTCATCACTGAGAACTGACCGGTTTTACTTTCAGGGTAATGCCATCAACAGCGATCACTTCTACTTCGGTATGGGCTGGTAGTTCACTATCACAGTGAACTCGCCAGCTTCCATCCGCCAGTTTGACCCGGCTGTAACCATTTTCAGTATCTGTAGTCAGTTTGGCTCGGATACCGATGAGCTGGTGGTCTTTCTGGTTCAGGGTATCGCCGCCTTTTGATGGGCGGCGACGTAACCAATAGCGCCATAGCATTGCAGAAAGCAGCGTCAGAGTGGCAAACAAAATGCCTTGCCATTCCCAATCTATTCCTGGTAGCAACCAGGTGACAAACGCAACAACGATAGCGGCTATACCCGTCCATAACAGATAGCCGCCAGTTCCCAGAAGCTCTGCAATTAACAGTAAGCCGCCAAAAGAGAACCAGAGCCAAGGGGTTTGCGCCGCAATCTGTGCAATCATGGTTATTTACCTTTTTTGCTTTCGCCAATCAGTTCAGTAATACCGCCAATCGCACCCATTAGATTGCTCGCTTCCAGAGGCATCATAATGACTTTGCTGTTACTGGAAGCGCCAATACTGGTCAGTGCATCCGTATATTTCTGGGCAACAAAGTAGTTAATTGCCTGCATATTACCGTCAGCAATTGCATCGGACACCATTTTAGTTGCGCGAGCTTCCGCTTCGGCGGCACGTTCACGTGCTTCTGCCTGGAGAAATGCCGATTGACGTTCCCCTTCTGCTTTCAGAATTTGAGACTGTTTTTCTCCTTCTGCTTTCAGAATAGCCGCCTGACGGATACCTTCTGCTTCCAGAATATCAGCACGTTTTGTACGTTCTGCTTTCATCTGGGCGTTCATGGCAGAGATCAACTCTTTTGGTGGACGCACATCACGGATTTCAATACGGGTAATTTTCACTCCCCACGGGTTAGTGGCTTCATCAACAATATGTAATAGACGACTGTTGATAGAATCACGCTGCGACAGCATTTCATCCAATTCCATTGAACCCAAAACGGTACGGAAGTTGGTCATCGTCAGATTGATAATGGATAGTTCAAGGTTGCTGACTTCATAAGCAGCCCGAACAGGATCGACAACCTGAATAAAGCAGACTGCATCAATAGTAACATTGGCGTTATCGCGGGAAATCACTTCCTGTGAAGGAATATCCAACACTTGTTCCATCATGTTAATTTTACGGCCAATGCGATCGATAAAAGGGACGATAATATGCAAACCCGGTAATAAAGTTCGGGTATAACGGCCGAAACGTTCTACCGTCCATTGATAGCCTTGTGGCACTGTTTTTACGCAAGTAAAGACAATAACCACCGCAATAAATATCAGAATGGGTACGGCACCAAAAGCGAATAAATCCATAGCAATTCCTTACAATTAAATAAATCAGTAAAGCAGCGAGTAAACCTGGCGACGGTATTTCGAAGCTAAGGTATTACCGGTCCCCATTGCAGACATAATATCCATCATTGTTTTCCGTACCGCGCCGTTGGCAGCAGAAAGGTCCTTTTTCAGGAAGCTGAGTAATAATTCCAGAGCTTCATCATTACGGCTGACTTCGTGCAGTTTCAGCGCGAGCTTAACAGCCAGCTCTGCATTTTCCGGTTGAATGGCGAATTCTTGCTGCAATTGTTGGATCTCTGGTGTATCCGCCGCTTGCTTTTGTAACTCAATTTGAGCCAGTAAACTGTGATAATGAGTGTCTTGATCCTGTAATGGAATAAGACTCAGAATTTCCTGGGCTTCTTCTATATTATTGAGCATAATTTGCACTTTGGTCAACATAAGTGCAATTGCACTGTTTTTGGGCGCTAATTGCCAGGCTTCTTTCAATAACGGTAGTGCTTCCTGATGTTTTCCTTCGGCGATAAGTTCCTCAGCTTGGGCGGCTTTCAACTCTTCCGGTTTCGGTAATATACGAGCAAGCATCTCTCTAATCACGTTTTCAGGTTGTGGCCCTTGAAAACCGTCTACGGGTTGACCTTGTTGCATAATATAAACTGTAGGAATGGCGCGTAAGCCAAACTGTGCAGCGACCATTTGCTCTTTATCACAATCTACTTTTGCCAATATGAATTGATTTGCGTATTCGGCTGCCAGTTTATCCAGTGTTACGCCTAATTCTTGGCAATGTGAGCTACGTTCAGACCAAAAATAAAATAAAACAGGCACAGTCATAGACTGTTCAACGGTTTGATGTAGGTTGCTTTCGTTAACATTAATTCCAGTAGAGGTTGGTAACATATAATTAGTCTCTTAAATTTGATTATTGCAGGGTATGATTAAATAGATTGAGGTTATTTTATTAACTTTCAAGTTGTACCACTCTGTTTACTCAGTATTTTATCCATTACTCTTCCTGGCAAAATCCGGCGCATAATAGTAACTGCGTGGGTTATCCAAGTCACTGGATAACGTAATTTAGGGTTAGGACTTTCCAAAGCATGAATCAGTTTGCGCACAACAGCTTCGGGGGTTAGGGTAAAATGGCGGGCGATCTTGGGGTTTCTGACCGGCTTATCGCTTTGCGTTTGATTCACGTTTTCTGTAAAACGTGTTTTTATCGGGCCAGGGACAATTAGACAAGCTTTAATTCCTGTTCCGGCTAATTCCATTCTTAACGCATCTGACCATGCTTCCAAGGCATATTTACTGGCAGAGTAAGCACCGCGGCCTGGGGTTGAAATCAGTCCCATAACTGAACTGGTTTGGATAATACGGCCTTCACCATGAAGTTGCATTGCTGGAAGTAATAAGCAGGTAAGTTGATGTGTACCAAATAGATTGGTGGAGAATTGCCGTTCCAGTTGTTCACGACTGATAGTATTGAGCGGGCCATAAATACCAAAGCCGCCATTATTAAACAGTCCGTAAAGACGGCCATTGGTTAGCCTGATGACCTCTGCTGCGGCGCGTTCAACACTCATTTTGTCATCAAGATCCAATTCGATAGGTTCCAGTCCTAACTCGCGCATATGCTGTAAATCTGCGGGTTTCCGGCAAGCTGCTAAAACTCGATAGCCCCGCTGGTGTAGTGTTTTGGCCGCCACCAGACCAATTCCACTGGAACAGCCTGTGATAAGAACTGACTTTTGCATAACTTTAACCTGTTTATAGACATCAATTTGTTGAAACTAATAGTTTACTATTCAAGAATAATTAAGATGTGCTGATAGTGTGTCAGACATCCAGTCGGCGATAAATGGTTGAGCTGCCAGATTGGGATGTAATCCGTCTTGTTGCACCCACTCCGGTTTAATAGCGACTTGTTCCATATAAAACGGGAGCAGAGGGATTTGATTGTGTTCTGCCAGTTTGGGGTAAATCTTGGCAAAAGATTCGGTATAACGGCGCCCATAATTTGGTGGCAGACGGATCTGCATCAATAAAGGCTGAATATTGGCTTGTTTCACTAAAGTAATGATCTGTTGCAGATCTTGTTCTGTTTGTTGTGGGGGAAAACCGCGTAGTCCATCGTTGGCACCCAGTTCTATCAGTACCCAACGAGGTTTATGTTGTTTAAGTAATTCAGGTAGCCGCTCAAGGCCCTGAGCGGCGGTATTACCGCTGATGCTGCCGTTGATGACCGTGATTTTATTGCCAGATTTCTGCCATTTTTTTTCCATTAAAGCAGGCCATGACTGTTCAATAGGCAAATGGTAACCGGCACTAAGGCTATCACCGAGAATCAGAAGGGTATCAGCCGCAGTCGCTCTGGCGCTAAATAGCACCATCAGTAAAAGGAAAAGTAAATGGTAACGGGGAATATTCTTGAAGTTCAGCATCTCAGTAAGCACGTTGGTCAGGGAGAACATAAGATCACTATATTGCAGGGAGTTGAGTTGGTTGTCGAGTCGGCACAGACTATCGCTTTGGTGGGAGAATCGGGTTCGGGTAAATCCACATTGCTTGGCATTATTGCTGGGTTAGATGATGGCAGTGACGGTGAGGTTCGGCTGCTAGGGCATAATTTAAGCCAGATGAATGAGGAGCAGCGGGCGCAACTCCGGGCTGAAAGTGTTGGTTTTGTCTTTCAGTCATTTATGTTAATTCCGACGTTAAACGCATTAGAGAACGTCCAGCTTCCTGCTTTATTACGTGGTGAGTCTGAAAATAGTAGTAGGAAACAGGCGGCTGAATTGCTTGAACAACTGGGATTGGGGAAGCGTTTGAAACATATGCCGGCACAACTTTCTGGCGGTGAACAACAGAGGGTGGCATTGGCACGGGCATTCAGCAGCCAACCCAAAATTCTGTTTGCTGATGAGCCAACAGGTAATCTGGATCGGCAAACCGGTGATCGTATTGTTGATTTACTGTTTTCTCTGAATCGTGATTATGCCACAACATTAATTTTGGTCACTCATGACAGCCAGCTTGCGGCCCGTTGTCAACGTTGCTTGCGGTTGGTTGATGGAAAATTGAGGGAAGAAAGATGATTTGGCGTTGGTTTTGGCGCGAGTGGCGCACACCTTCTTTATTGATTGTCTGGTTATCTCTTACCTTGGCGGTAGCTTGTGTACTGGCTTTGGGCAGGATCGGTGATCGCATTGATCAAAGTGTTCATTACCAGAGTCGGGATTTTCTGGCGGGTGATTTAGTCTTGCGTGCTGCTTATCCGGTAGATGAAGAATGGTTACAGCAGGCGAAAAAACTGGGATTAAAATTAAGTCGCCAGCTCTCTTTCACCACAATGACTTATGCCGGGGACATTCCTCAACTTGCGAATGTAAAAGCCGCAGACAGTCATTACCCGTTATATGGTGAACTGGAAACCCATCCACCGGGTTTGAAAGCGGAAAAAGGCACGGTGCTGGTCGTGCCTCGTTTGCTTGAACTATTGAAAATCAAAGTTGGCGATAATCTCGATGTGGGTGATACCACGCTTAAGGTGAGCGGAGAATTAATTCAGGAACCAGACAGTGGTTTCAATCCCTTTCAGATTGCACCAAGGATTTTGATCAATCTTGATGATGCGCAATCTACCGGGGTGATTCAGCCGGGTAGCCGTCTGACTTATCGTTATATGTTTTCGGGTGATAAAGAAGCGGTTTATCAGTATCAGCAGCTCATTGATCCCCAACTTAAAGCTGATCAGCGCTGGTATACCTTGAAACAAGATAGTGGAGCGCTCGCAAAATCTATTGAAAGGGCACAGCAATTCTTGTTGTTATCGGCTTTGCTAACGTTATTACTCGCTGTCGCCGCGGTAGCAGTATCAATGACTCACTATTGCCGTAGCCGCCATGATTTGATGGCTGTGCTTAAAACACTGGGGGCGGGGCGTTGGGCGTTGCGTAAATGGGTGATTGGTCAATGGCTGGTGATATTGATTGCGGCGGCGCTGGTGGGGACGCTTTTGGGATTGATGTTTGAATATCTGCTCGTACAGATTTTGGCACCCATGTTACCGAAGATGTTGCCGCAAGCCGGATTCTGGCCGTGGATATGGGCGTTAGGCGCGTTATCTGTTATCGCCTTACTGGTAGGAATACGTCCGTACAAGCAGTTAATGGCAACCCAACCATCACGGGTGCTGCGTGATGATATTATTGCGCCTATCTGGCCGTTGCGTTATTACTTGCCGTTGGCGGTATTGGTGGTCATTAGTGGGTTGAGTCTGTTAGTTGGCGCCAAGCCCATGTTATGGGCGTTACTTGCAGGCATGATGATGGTTGCGCTATTACTAGCCGTGTTTGGTTGGGGAGGATTGTGGTTATTACGTCATTTGAAACTCCGCCAACTCAGTTTTCGTCTGGCGGTTAATCGACTACTGCGGCAGCCGTTTCAAACAGTAGCTCAATTGGCGGCTTTCTCTTTATCATTTATGTTATTTGCTTTGTTGCTGGTGGTCCGAGGAGACTTGCTTGACCGTTGGCAGCACCAATTGCCACCGGACAGTCCAAACTATTTTCTGATTAATATGACTGGACAGCAAATTCCACAAGTAGAACATTTGCTGGCTCAGTATCAGGTTAAACCTACGGCATTCTATCCAGTGGTATTGGCTCGCTTGACGGAAATTAATGGTCAGTCAGCCATCGCGTGGGCAGAGGCCAAAGAATCGGATAGCAACACGGTGCAGCGGGAATTGAACCTGACATGGAAAGAGGAGTTACCCCCGTTTAATACCTTGGTTGCAGGTTACTGGCCGCCAAAGGCGGATGAGGTCTCCATTGAGCAGGGGCTTGCTGAGCGTTTGGCAATCAAAATCGGCGATAAGCTAACATTTAGTGGTGATACGCAGCAATTCAGTGCCATAGTTAGCAGTATTCGACTGGTAGATTGGGAAAGTTTGCGGCCAAATTTCTTGTTTATTTTCCCGAAACAAGCATTAGAGAATCAGCAGCAAACCTGGTTGACCAGTTTCCATTATGAGGGAGAGGGTCGCCTTCTGACGGATCTTAATCGTCAGTTTCCAACCTTGAGCCTACTTGATACCGGCGTGATGATTAAGCAAATTCAGGGTATTTTGCAGCAGGTAAGTAAGGCATTAGAGGTCATGGTTGGGTTGGTCATGGTTTGTGGCGCATTATTGCTATTGGCACAGGTTCAGGTAGGGATGCATCAACGGCAACTTGAACTAGTGGTTTACCGCACCTTGGGAGCCAGTAAACAGTTACTGCGTCGTACGCTGTGGAGTGAATTTGCTTTGCTTGGATTAATGGCGGGTTTTACTGCGGCACTTGGCGCTGAAGTTGCGCTTTGGTTATTGCAGACCAAGGTATTTGATTTTCCGTGGCAACCAGAATGGCAGATGTGGCTGTTATTACCAATAATCAGCAGCTTGTTACTTTCATTGTGTGGGAGTTGGTTAGGGCTTCGGTTGTTACGGGGTACGGGATTATACCGGCGGGTTCAGGGATAAAAGGGCGATATTTGCAGACATTCAGGGAATGGGTAATCGCTCGTCGAGATGTGATGAACCCATTCCCTGGCTTATTGTCCTATTATCGTTGTTTAGGTAAATTCGACTCTAAGTTGTGGCAATATTTTCTCGCCGAAAGTGGTTAACCCCTTAACATAATCAGGGAAGATCAACATAACCCCGTCCAGTTCGCATTCACGGAGTAAATCTGACAATTGTTTACAACATGTTTCCGGGTTGCCGATAGCTGTGTGGGTCATAAAAGCATTTTGGGATCTTTCAACCATCGCATTGCTTTTTCCGCCAATATCGACGCCAAAACTGTGCATCATGTTTTTAACTGCGTCTATATCCAGGCCATCACGATAGAATTCAGCCAGCGTTTCAGCTTCTTCATCTGTTTCAGCGCAAATAATCGTACACATACAAAAGGTTTTGGTAGTTGTACCGTATTCGACTGCAAGACGTTTAGCCATCAGACTAATTTGTCGCGTTTCTTCTTCATCTTTACCACCGATGAAACACACATCGGTGTTACGCACACTAAAACGTAACCCACATTCTGATTGACCGGCACAGACCAAATAAGGGCGCGGAACGGAAACAGGTTTAGGTTCAGAAACACAATTCTTGAAATTAAAGTAATCTCCCTGATGATTAACCTGCTTCTCACTCCAAAGCCGTTTGATCAATTGGGTCCACTCTTCGGTCATTGCGTAACGTTGATCGTGATCTAAATTGTTATCCCATTCCCCCATTTGTTCAAATTCGTCTTTGAAGGAGCCAGAGACAATATTCAGCCCGGCGCGTCCATGACTAATTTGATCCAGTGTCGCAATCATTTTGGCTGCCACGGCGGGATTATGCAGCCCGGCATGCATGGTTGCGATAAGCCGGGCATGATGAGTCACTTCAGCAATACCTGCCATCATGGTAACGGATTCCAGAGAACAGCCCCAATGTTCCGTTTCACCACCAAAGCCATGCCATTTGCTCATTGACATAATGAAATCCAAACCAATTTGATCAGCCAGAATAGCCGCTTCACGGTTTTGCTGATAAGAAGCATCGAGTGGTGGTGTATTTTTGGAAATAATCCATCCACCTTTCGCTATGGGTAGAAATACACCGAATTCTTTCTTTGCCATGATTAATTCCTTGTTTGTCTGTGGTAAGGAATATCTTATATACCCTATGGATTTCAAGATGCATCGCGACGGCAAGGGAGTGAATCCCCGGGAGCATAGGTAACGATGTGACCGGGGTGAGCGAGTGCAGCCAACAAAGAGGCAACTTGAAAGATGACGGGTATAGGTTCATTTTATTGTTAAATTCAGTTAAGTAATGTGTTGTCATCAGAACATTTCTTCACGATTTGTGAAGGTGGTTGCATCATGAATGTGACAATCAAAATAGTTAGTACCGGTATGGCGATAATGAGAAATGCCGGTGTAAAACTACCTGAATAATCCTTAATTGCGCCCACCAGAAAAGGGGCGATACAGGCGATAGTGGAGATCAGATTCATCACCGAGAACAGTTCCAGATAAGGCGTGCGCCCAAAATAATTGAACAGCAATATACTGGATGCCAGAAAAGTCATGCCATAACCGATGCCAATACACAACGTGAACAGGATTAAAAATGTCCATGAGGTGGCGGCACTGAGTGCGATAAGACCACAGATAATTATCGACAGACTGCCGATAAGCATTTTTTTGGGATCGAACCATTCACCAACCGCGCCTCCTGCAAATCGTGAGAATGCGTTGATAAAAGCCAAAATACTGAGTGAGGAAGCAGCAACAGATTCGCTGAATCCGTTTTCAGTAATATGGGCGACCGCAAAACTATTAACGGTTATCCCACACAGTAAAAAAGCAGTATAAGCGGCTGCAATGGCATAAAATTGCCAGGTGTGCAGTGCTTGCCGGACATTCCATATTTCCTTGGTGCGATAGATATTGGAGGGGAGCTGGTCTTGTTGATTTTTGCTAATTCTTTCAGCGTGGGCGTTTTCCTTTTTACCTTCGCGCATAAATAAAATGGTTAATAAGCTGATCAAGGTGAGTGATATCCCGGAAATTGCCCAGTGCATACGCCAGTTTTCCCAAAATACTGTTGCCAGGAAATAGATCCACGGACCGACCACGCCCCCTAATCCACCGATGGTGAAATAGATACCAAAAGCCAACGACTGTTTTTTAAAAAGTCGGCTAATGACATAAGTGCCGGGAACAGTCGCCATAAGACTAAAGCCGATCCCTAATAGTGTTGTACCGGTAAAATAGGCCGCGATACTGTGGGTGTTATAGAGGATGTAAAAACTGGTGATAAAGGTGAGCGTACCAATCATCAAAGTGGCGCGGACGCCTGTACGACGAATAAACATCGCTGGAAGGTAACTGGACAGCCCACATGATAGGCCAAGTAAGGTGAACCCCAGACCGGCATCCGTCCAACTCCAGTGTAATTCCTTGATCATGCTAGGTAATACAACGCCTAGCGAAGTAAATGTGGTTGCGGTGACCAGAAAGTAAATCAAACCCAAAAGTATCAGTAGGAGCCACTGATAAGTACGTCCGAACTGGTCATGTTGAATGGGCATTTTGACTCCATCAGGATAAAGGCCATCAGAAAATTTCTGATATTTTATTCCGATATCAGAAAAAACTATATCGAATAAAGATCCCATAGTTAAATTGATCCGTTCGATAATAAGGGGTATCTCTTATTTTGTATTTATTTTTTATGGGGTTCAGAACAATGCCAGTCCATAAATGACCGGGTTGATGACCAAGGATCTTTCCCAAATCGTAATGTAACTCTGGTTTGAAATCGATAGTTTCAGATTGCCCATGTAAACCTAAGGTATAGTCAAAAGTCCCGACAACCCGGAAATCCCCTAAGCTATTATTGAAGGGAATGCCGTAATCGATATGAATTCGCTGATCATTCCAGCTTCCTTTGGCATTATTCTCAAAATAAAAAATTGTACGTAGCCAGCTAATCCAGCTAGCTTGCCAGTCAATACTGATACCGGGGAAATAGTCGTAATCTATCCCCTTAGTTTTGGCAATCCATTGAGCGAACAGAATATCTTTTACCGGCCCAAAAGAGATGTCATTACCAGTGACTTTACTCAAGCTCACTCTGGGGACAAATTTATAATAGTAGGTGCTTTTATCACCTTGGTAATCACCTTGCAGTGAATTTTGCCAAATACTATAGACGTACATATCGCCGACACTGTAGTCGCCGAAAGCCTCTAAAATCGGTGAAATGGTTTTTTGGGGATCGACTCGATTTTCAAATTGCATATAAAGGCTGGTATCAATCGATTGAAAATTAACAAAATGACTGGCCTGAGCTTGATTGATTGCCGGTAGCAATAATAGTATTGCAGGTAATCCGCTTTTCTTTAATCTGGTGTTGATCCAATACCAAGCTGTTGTTTGATAAATAGCGCAAGAAGATGGAAACGAGGACCATAAGGCGGAAAAAAACTGTAGGCGGTTTTTAGTATCGTGGGCTTTCCAGGTAAATAACACGAGGGTTTCCCTTTTCGTATGTTGTCAGACTAATTAATGGTAATAACATTGATCTAATGGAGAGGTTTTGTCAAAGGGATATTTGGTTTTGTTGATGAATGTTGAATAGTATAGAAAAATAAGATTATTCTAACCTTAGTCATTTCTCAGTGTTAGTAATATATTGATTATTTAATTAGCGATAGGTTGTTTATTCAATTTGGTGTTGAGAATTGGGGAAAATATTATTAATTAATGGTTTTGTGAAAATATTTTTGTAATTATATTTTAGTTAACTTAAATCTATAATTTATTTCCATTAATTAATCTGAGTTTTTAATGAGAAATAGCCATGAGAAATAAAAATAATAAATTAGGTCTGTTTTTTTATCATCAAAATAATTTGTGAATTTAAATAATTATTGCTTTGATTTTAAAACATAGATTAAAGTATTTTTCATGGAATAGAAACATAATAAATGTTTAAAATGATAACTGGTTTGATTTGTGTTTAATAAAAAAGAGATTGTAAATGAAATGTTGTAAATTATAGTTCTTTGGCTGGTGGTTTTATTATGATATGCTTTTAATCAAATGATAAATATTCAAGGTAAAGTGTTTCCATAAGTTAGAAAAATAATTTTCGACTCTATTTTTACTCATGTTTGATAATTATCAATTTAATAGTAAAAAATCATCCATTCCACAAAAAGCTTGATATAATTAAAAACAATAGGGTAAAGTAGTTTATTGGCTTTTAAATGTGTTATTAAAATTTTGATTTAAATCAAGTATATAAAAGATATTTTGTAAAATATGAGGTAGTAAAATATGGTTAATAGAGCTAATGAATTTTTATTAGACATATTCGTATAAACCATAAATTATCTTAATGTAACAAGGGTGTTTCTACTTAAATATGAATAAAAGAGGGTGATTATGTATACTGGAATTGTGCAAGGAAAAGAAAACGTATTATCTCTTGAGAAAAGAGAGGGATTTAGTACATTGACCGTCAGTAATAATAACCATTTCTTTGATGATGTTCCTGTGGGGGCTAGTGTTGCGATTAATGGTACATGCCTGACTGTCACGCAATTTAAAAATGATATCGTTTATTTTGATATATCAGATTTTACGGCTGATGTGACCACATTAAAGATTTTAAATGTAGGGGATGAAGTTAATATTGAAAGATCACATCAAATGAATAAAGAAAATGGCGGTCATAGCTTATATGGGCATATTGAAGGTGTGGCAGAAGTCGTTGATTTTATTAAAACTGGTGAAACTTATCGATTAGTGATTAATATTCCTGGAGATAATATAAGATACTTTTTTCATAAAGGTTTTATTGGGTTACATGGTTGTAGCTTGACAATAAATGGTATAAATGAAGAAGACAAAACCATAGCATTAAATTTAATTCCAGAAACGTTAAGGGCCACTAATTTTGGTAATATTAAAGTTGGTGATTTGCTTAATTATGAAATAGATCAAACAACGAGAACAATTGTAGATACTATATCTAGATCGATTAATGCTAGTAGATCAATATGATAATTGAAGAAATATAAATAGGTTGGAATGAGTTGAGGTGTGAAGCGGTAAGTTACTTTACTTCCGCTTCCACATTTAATTTCAGGCCATTGGATGACAAACGTCTGATTATTTTGATGTCCATTTATCATATGTTTCATGATAAATAGTTAACTTGAGTTTTGTTCAAGATAGTGAATTCTGAGCATATTTTATTGGAAAATTTTGTCCCAAAATTCATCTATGGTATCTACACTTGTACCACCACGTTCCAGTTCATGGATCGCTGCCTGCGTTGTAGCATTAGGAACATGGTGTTTTTTTGTTGCTCTAGTTAATACCAGACGGACAAAACTAGACATATCCAAACTATTATCCCGGGCGGCTTGTGCCACCGCATTTTTCAGTTCTTCAGAAACACGAACTTTCAATATAGCCGTATTCATATGTGCCTCTCTGTCTCTTACTATGTATCCTTTCTGTAGGACTATTGTGGACACGAATCAAGACAACAAGATCAATAAACAAACAATTCTAGTGTTAGACGTTAGCTAATTAATTTTTCCTGAGCCCATTCAAGGCCACTCTGATATTCAGGGGGCAGCATGGGAACAAGTTTCTGCAATGTATCTTTTAATTCATTTTTATCAAAGTGAGAAAGATTAAGATGACCGACTTTACGTGCAGGACGGACTTCTTTCTCATACCAATGCAAATGTACCAATGGCAAGTTGAGCCATTGGGTATTGATATCTGTGCCAATCAAATTGATCATAACTGACGGCGCAGTCACTGTTGGCCGAGGCATGGGCAAATCCAGAATAGCGCGAAGATGTAATTCAAACTGGCTGATAGATGCACCGTTCTGAGTCCAGTGACCGCTGTTGTGAACGCGTGGTGCGAGTTCGTTGATCAGTAAATTATCACCGACAATAAAACATTCCATCGCCATCACGCCGATATATTTCAACTCGTGCATAATAGCTGACAATATACTCTCGGCCTGTTGTTGTAAATGATAATGCTGTAAATGGTCATTTTCTTGAGGAGAGACAATACTGGCACGGAGAATGCCATCTTGATGCAAATTGTGCGTTAAGGGATAGAACACACAATCGCCATTTTTATTGCGGGCACCTACCAGTGAAACTTCGCCGGAGAAAGGAATGGCTTGTTCAGCAATACATTCACCATAAATATCGGCGGGTAATGCTGTTTCATCGCCGGGACGAATACGCCATTGCCCGCGGCCATCATAACCACCCATGCGGCGCTTAACGATAACGAAATTACCGAGTTCAGAGAATAATTGCGGCCATTGGTTGGCCTCAGAGAGTAATTGCCACGGAGCAGTTGCCAGACCAAGGCTATCCATTAACTGTTTTTGCGGCAGACGGTCGGCCAGACGGGGAAAGATATCTCGATTAGCGAAAGCCTTATGGCGGGCAAGTTCTTGGGTAAGCGCTGTTTCCGGCCAGCGCTCAATTTCAGCGGTAATAACGCTATTCTGATAAGGAACCGCTTCGGGTTCTGCATCGAGGCCAACAGGATAAACCGTGATACCTAAAGGCTCACCAGCTTGGCGTAACATGCGGCCGAGCTGACCATTGCCTAATACACAAACTGGCTTCATGCTTCCTCCCGCGGATCGGGATTATCGAGTACATCCTGAGTTTGTGTTTCACGCCAATGGCTAAGGCGTTTCAGTAAATCTTTATCATGACGCGCCAGAATCTGTGCGGCCAGTAGGGCTGCGTTTGCCGCGCCGGCTTTTCCAATCGCAAGCGTACCAACAGGAATCCCTTTTGGCATCTGTACGATAGAGTAGAGGCTGTCTACGCCATTAAGAGCGGCGCTTTGTACGGGGACGCCGAGAACCGGGACCAGCGTTTTAGCTGCCAGCATGCCGGGTAAATGGGCGGCGCCACCGGCGCCAGCGATAATGACATCAAAACCGTTTTGTTCCGCTTGTTGGGCAAAACTAAAGAGTTTATCGGGCGTACGATGGGCAGAAACAATTTCAACGTGGAAAGGTACATTAAGAGAAGTGAGAATATCAGCCGCGTGCTGCATAGTCGTCCAATCGCTTTTAGAACCCATAACAATGGCGATTTTGGCATTGTGTTGAGTTATTCCTGCTAAATCAGGTTGGGCAATCATAAATCAAATGCTCCTGTGTTTTAACGTCCACCAGAATGAAAATAACGCTTTAAGGCCGCGGATCATATCATGCTCACAAGCTAAGGAAAACGATTGCGTTACTTTATACTTTTGTTGTGACACTTGTATATCGGGTGTGTTCCCGATTAATCAGAATGGGAAAGAGATAAGATCGATTGATTTATCCGTTACTTTGAACATCGATCCCTGATGATGCCATGCGCCAAGTACACCACGGTAGACGGTTTTATCATGCAGAGAAACTTCATGTACAAAAGGGCGGTGGGTGTGTCCGTGGATCATCCAGTCAGCTTGATACCGCTCAAAAGTGTCAATAACAGCTTGCTGGTTTACATCCATAATAGCTTCGGATTTTCTGCTGTTGACCGATTGGCTGTTTGCTCGCATTTTTACGGCAATTTTTTGACGGGTAGACAGAGGTAGCAGTAGAAACAGACGTTGGACCCACGGGGTATGAACCCGCTTACGATATCGTTGATAACTTTCGTCATCAGTACACAAGGTATCGCCGTGCAGAATAAGCACTCGTTTACCGTACAGTTCCAGTACTTTTTCCTGTGGGAGCAAGATAATGCCACTCTCTTTAGCAAAGCGCGAACCGAGTAGAAAGTCACGGTTGCCATGAATAAAGTAACAGGTAATACCTTGTTGTTGCACAGTTTTTAGTGCGCTAGCGATTTCACGGTGGAGAGGGTTGTTATCATCATCGCCGATCCAGTAATCGAACAGATCGCCGAGAATATAGAGGCTATCTGCCTGAATGGCATCCTCACGCAAGAAACGCAGAAAACCGGCAGTGATTGCCGGTTCATGTTCGCTGAGATGTAAATCCGCAATAAAAAGTGTGCACATATTCAGTGAGTTATTCGCTGATAGTCACTTTTTCGATGATAACATCTTCGAGTGGTACATCTTGGTGCATACCGCTGCGACCGGTAGAAACGCTTTTGATTTTATCAACAACATCCATACCTTCGACCACTTCGGCAAAGACGCAGTAACCCCAGCCATCAGGGCGCTCAGATCGGAAGTTCAGGAAATCATTATCAACAACGTTAATGAAGAATTGTGCAGTTGCTGAGTGTGGATCGTTAGTACGGGCCATTGCCAAAGTACCACGGTTATTTTTCAGACCGTTATTGGCTTCGTTTTTGATAGCTGCATCAGTCGGCTTTTGTTTCATACCAGGTTCAAATCCACCACCCTGAATCATGAAACCGTTAATAACACGGTGGAAAATAGTATTATCGTAGAAGCTATTGCGGCAGTAGTTCAAGAAATTCTCAACAGTTACAGGAGCTTTATCAGCGAAAGTATTAATTACAATATCGCCAAAATTGGTATGGAAAGTCACCATAATTGAAATCCTAATAATAGTTTTGATTAACCCGGTTAGGGCATTTGGACCAGGCGGCTTTTATATCACATCTACCATAATGAGTCAGTACCTATTAGTTTCAGTAGACTATATTGATCGCTAACCTTGCAAAGCGCTTAATATCAGGTTTCAATATCCTATTGGATTATGCCATATCGAGCATTTATTGATGAGATAAGGGCATAAATCCAGGATTATCAATTCGTTATTTTTAACACACGTACAGTGAATTTACGGAAAATCTCGATGCTAAAAATTTTCAATACCCTCAGCCGTCAGAAAGAAGAATTTAAACCAATTCATCCAGGGAAAGTAGGGATGTACGTGTGTGGTATCACGATTTATGACCTGTGCCATATTGGTCATGGCAGAACCTTTGTTTCTTTTGATGTGGTTGCTCGTTATCTGCGCTATCTGGGATACGATTTAACTTATGTCCGCAATGTGACTGATGTTGATGACAAAATCATCAAACGGGCAGCAGAAAACAGTGAAAGTTGTGATGATCTGACTGGCCGGATGTTGGCAGAAATGTATAAAGATTTTGATGCGCTGAATATCTTACGTCCTGAGCTGGAACCTCGTGCGACCCGGCATATCCAGGAGATTATTGCGCTGACTGAATCGTTGATAAAACGTGATCATGCTTATGTCGCAGATAATGGCGATGTTATGTTTTCCGTCGAGAGTGATCAGGATTACGGATTGCTTTCCCGCCAAGATCTCAGCCAGTTACAAGCAGGGGCGCGAGTGGAAGTGGCTGATGTTAAGCGTAACCCGATGGATTTCGTATTGTGGAAAATGTCCAAGCCTGGGGAACCAAGTTGGGAATCGCCGTGGGGAGCGGGCCGTCCGGGTTGGCATATTGAATGTTCTGCCATGAACAGTAAACAGCTAGGTAATCATTTTGATATTCATGGTGGTGGCGCTGATCTGATGTTTCCGCATCATGAAAACGAAATTGCGCAATCTACTTGTGCCCATGATGGTCCGTATGTGAATTACTGGATGCATTCAGGGATGGTGATGGTAGATAAAGAGAAGATGTCCAAATCGCTGAACAACTTCTTTACTATCCGTGACGTATTGGCATATTACGATGCAGAGACAGTGCGTTATTTCTTGTTGTCAGGCCATTACCGCAGTCAACTTAACTATACAGAAGATAACTTAAAGCAAGCTCGTACCGCACTTGAACGATTTTATACAGCTCTGCGAGGTACAGATGCTTCTGTACAGCCGGCCGGTGGCGAAGTATTTGAGGCGCGTTTCATTGACGCAATGAATGATGATTTCAATACGCCAGAGGCTTATTCGGTACTGTTTGATATGGCACGTGAAATCAACCGCCTGAAATCAGAAGATATGGGTGCAGCGAATGGCTTAGCGGCTGAATTACGCAAGTTGGCGGGTATCTTAGGTTTGTTGCAACAACAGCCGGAACAATTCCTGCACCGTGGTGTTCAGGCTGACGATGAAGAGATTGATAAAATTGAAGCACTGATTAAGCAGCGTAATGATGCCCGTAAAAATAAAGATTGGGCGCTGGCAGATTCTGCTCGTAATCAGTTAAATGAGATGGGTATTGAACTGGAAGATGGTCCGCAGGGGACAAGCTGGCGTCGTAAGTAAGCCTGATAGAGTACAACTGCCTTGATAATTAAGGCTTCCTTCTTGGGGAATCTCAGATTGATAACAAAGGTCTAGCCATCGGATATCAACAGAATCCCACTTTTTAAGTGGGATTCATCAGCAATCTGAAGGGCACTAACGCCCCTTTTTGTTGCACAAGGAACTTGACTTATTTGATATTTGTAACTACCGTTAGTTACATTCTTGTGAAGAAGGACAAGTACATGAGCAAAGCGGAGAAACTGATAGAAAAGTTTCTTAATAGCCAAAAAACTTTTGAATGGTCTGAACTTGTTGTGTTATTAAGCCTATTAGGCTATGAGAAACAAGAAAAGCAAGGTTCAAGGGTACGATTCTTCAATGAATCATTGAATCACATAATTTTAATGCACCGCCCTCATCCTGAAAATTACATTAAAGGTGGTACACTAAAAGCTGTGAAACAGACTTTAAAAGAAGTGGGGTTGATATGAAATATTTAAAATATAAAGGTTATTTAGGTACAATTGAATTTGACCTGGAAAACAATACCCTTTTTGGTAAATTGGAATATATCCGCGATTTAGTGACTTATGAAGCAAAAACAATTGCAGAATTGGAAAATGAATTTAAAATCTCAATTGATTTGTATTTGCAAGACTGCAAGGAATTAAATAAAAATCCTGATGTGCCATATAAAGGGGTTTTTAATGTTAGAGTTAATCCAGAATTGCATAGAAAAATTGCAGAACTAGCACTTGAAGAAGATGTGACGATTAATGCTTTCGTGAATCAAGCGCTAGAAAATGAAGTCAGTAAACATCATGTAGGGTCTTAATAGCCTCATCGGATTAATGACAAAAGTCTAACCATCGGGCCAGGTCTTTGAATAGAGGCACTGGAAAATGGATACCTCGATATACTAAAAGACCCCACACTACAACAATACGATTGACATCAACAGAACCCCATTTTTTGAATGGGGTTCGTCAGCAATCTGGGGCTTCCTTTTAGGGAGACTGATCCTAATTACATTTCAGGTAGTTGCACACGAATATTAATGACTCTTCCGTCTGGAATATCGCAGGGTTCAGCATCATTGTAATAAACGACTTCTCCTGTTGCAGTTACACTTTTTACGCGCTTATTTTGAGCAAATTCTGGAGCGTCTTTATTCTGACGATGGTAACATTCAATTGTTATATCGCCGCTGGCTGTGTCTACCGATTCACGAATCCAAATCAGATTTAACCCGTTGCTGTCCGCCGGGATGATAGTTCCACCGTGAATTCCCCACGCACCATCTTTGGCAAAACCGTTGCAACCGCTGATGCGATATTTCCCTGTATTTATACGCTTAACAGTTACTCCCTCAGCTTCGCTGGTTAACTCGTAAGTTCCGTCTGGATGAATATCGACAACTGGGCTGGATACTCTAAGAATGCCGTTAGCGTCGGAGCGGGCGTTTTTGTCTGTCCAAAGTCGGCTAACTTTTGTATTTCCGCCCCCATCATTTCCGTGGATAAAGCTAATACCTGCATGGTCATAATGCGCGACAAATCCCGCCCATGTATCATATATTCTTGTTACATAGCCGCATGACCACGGATATCCAATGCCACCATGATTTTCTCCAAATCTAAGTGCATGACCGCCCAGCGGCAATGATCTTATCCATGCGGTAAAATCACTTATATTCGCTGGATTAATATGTTTTGCTTGGATAAATTCAGATCCCTCGGATTTTGCATATGCCCCGATATCCGCCGGCGTCGGTTTATTTTTTGTTGTATAAATATCAGTCCAATCTTCCTCAAAACCATAATTATCACGGGCAGAGCGATAAGCAATTCCCCGGTTTTTGTACAGCACTTTCAATTGAAAAGCTGGGCAGCTTCCAATGCCATTATTGAAATGAGCAATATGCGAAGAATCTATTCCAGGATTCAGCAAATCATATAACCCTGTGTTTGCGTTCCAGGGGATTGGATTATTAACAGTGTATCTTTCTGTTAATCCGAGCTTAAATGCCCCAACATCCGCTGCCGTTGGTTTATTTTTTGTTGTATAAATATCAGTCCAATCTTCCTCAAAGCCAAAATTATCACGGGCAGAGCGATAAGCAATTCCCCGGTTTTTGTACAGCACTTTCAATTGAAAAGCTGGGCAGCTTCCAACGCCATTATTGAAATGAGCGACATGCGAAGAATCTATTCCAGGGTTCAGTAAATCATATAATCCTGTGTTTGCATTCCAGGGGACTTGATTATTAACAGTGTTGTTTCCTGTTAATCCAAGCTTAAATGCCCCCACATCTCCAGCGTTCAGACTGATATCCCCGGTTAACGCTTTTCCATTAATTTTTCTACTATTCGGTACCGCATTTTTAGCTAAATTGCCGGTTTCTGCTAAGCCGAGATTTTTCACAAACGCGTTTTTATCAAGAATGTCTGCGCCATTTTGGTTTTTTGCTAATCTGTTGTTAGCATTATCATTTACATCAGAAACAAGTTTCTGAGTGACTGCAAGTGAATTGCTGTTGCCTGTTTTATCTGTGAGTTGAACAATTCCTTTCTGAGTTAGTGAAGCACTTGGAATTTCTGCCGCAATCTTTTTTTCTAAGGCTTTATTTAACTGAGTAGTGAGTTTGACTATATCCCCATCGTCCAGAACATCATCGCCATATTGTGTCGCGATAAAATTAGCTATTGTAGACGATATTGTTGAAGATTGACGCAATACCTTGTTGAGTAAATGAGTAGTAATATTCTCTGGTGGAAATCCAGTCTTTAAAGCCGAGCTTGTTTCATACCCTTCCTGGCTTACTACGTTAGCATTATTACTAATAGAAAAAGCTTTAAAATCGTTCTTGGGACTCATATACTTTCCTCAAATTAAATAATACTATTTTATAATTAACATATTGAATTATTGTAAAAATGATTCCTACCAACTCATGCCGATCATAGTCTAGTAAGGAATGAGAATAATGGAATATTCTTATATCTTATGAGGTTAACTATTTTTGTATGGTTGATGGCAGTAAATAATCGGAAATTTCGTAACCAGATATATATTGAATAATGTCGAGCGTGGAGGTGGGTTTATTTTTTGAGTGTAAGGTTAAATGCATAAATAAAATAAAAAATTGATTTATCTTTAGTTATATAGTTGGAAAGAAACGATATAAGTTATGAAACTGCATGAAAATATTTGTACCCGTTATCCTTCAAGTTGCCTCTTTGTTGGCTGCACTCGCTCACCCCGGTCACATAGTTTGCTATGCTCCAGGGGATTCGCTCCCTTGCCGTCGAGATGCATCTTGAAATCCATAGGGTATATATCAAACTGGTCGATGTGAAGGAGAATTTGGTTTATTTACTCACTGTTATTCGGCTCTTTGCTATTTATAATCCGACCAGTGAACATTCATGGTCGGTGAACATTCATGAATAGTCGCATAGTACCGCAGCGATTGGTGAGGTGGTGGAATAGCGCTGATAAAACCAGCTAATGATTCTGCTAATTATGCTCATTTTCTCCTATACCGGTACAGGCATGACTTTGAGGTCATGTGCGATGCTAAATTCTGCTTCAGTTTTTTCTCGTAGAGTCTCTAATGTGACATTTGGCGCATGTTCTTTCAGGATTAACTGACCCTGTTCAAAGCAGAAGACACCTAATTCAGTGACAATCATGCTGACTTTATTGATGGCGGTAAGTGGCAGAGTACACTGTTTGAGGATTTTTGCTGAACCGTCTTTGGTGCAATGTTTCATTGCAATGATGACTTTGCGAGCACCGGTGACAAGATCCATTGCCCCTCCCATACCAAGGACCATTTTCCCCGGTATCATCCAACTGGCTAGGTTGGCATGCTGGTCAACTTGCAGACCCCCCAGAATACAGGTATTGACGTGACCGCCTCGAATAAGGGCAAAAGAGAGGGCACTGTCAAATATGGCAGCGCCGGGCAAGATGCCACAGGGGTTTCCGCCAGCATTGACCAGATTGGGATGTGCTTCTGTAATGGGACCAAGGCCTAGAATGCCGTTTTCTGACTGGAGAGTAATATGAATGTTATCCGGCAGATAATTAGGGACTTGCGTGGGAATGCCGATGCCGAGATTAACAACATCGCCATCTTGTAGTTCGAGAGCAACACGGTGGGCAATAACTTGTTGAGCATTCATTATTAATTTTCTCCTGGATAAACGATGTAGTCGATCAATGCGCCAGGTGTTATCACGCAGTCCGGTGAGATTTCACCTACTTTAACCAGTTCATTCGGTTCGGCAAGTGTAATATCTGCCGCTAGGGCGATTACTGGGTTAAAATTTCGGGCACTGAGTTGGTAGGTGAGGTTGCCATGATGATCGGCAAGATGAGCTTGAATCAACGCGAGATCGGCACGTAGCGGGAGTTCCAATAAATAGTCTGTTCCATTGAGGGTGATTTTTTGTTTTCCCTCTTCTACAACAGTACCTACCCCGGTTGGGGTTAGGAATCCGCCCAGACCGGCTCCTCCGCAGCGAATACGTTCGATCAACGTTCCCAAAGGAACCAGTTCTACTTCTATTTCTCCAGCAAGCATTTTGCGTCCGGTTTCCGGATTAGTGCCAATATGTGAGGTAATGACTTTTTTCACTCTGTCATTAACCACAAGGGGGCCTATGCCGGCGTCGATACGGCCAGTATCGTTAACAATCAGAGTCAGATTTTTTACACCGGAATGCAGTAATGTGGTGATTAAGCGGGGAGGTGTGCCTATGCCCATGAAACCGCCAACCATAATGGTCATACCGTCATAAAAATGTGCCATAACTTGTTGTATGCTAATGAGTTTATTTTTCATATTAATTCCCTATATATGATATATGGATATAAGCGCTTATCTTTAAGTTTAGCAATAGGTATGCCAACCACAGGATTTAAATAAGAATATTTTATAATTAACTGAAATTTAATTAATTCTACTTATCGGGTTGAGGAAAGTGTGTTCAGGTTTATACGAACAATAAATAAGCGGGGTACAAAATCTTGCACAGGTGTGCACGTTTTGTTTCGCTATTTCTTGAATGACAAACAGGTGATTACCCGATAATGAGAATCTCGTCAGTAATGAATGTCGGATGAGGAGGAAAGGAGGCAGTTTTTCTGCTAACGATTAATTTTTGCATTTTTACATTTTCCTATGCATTTCCTATGTAGTACGTAACGCCATGAAGCATGCATACAAGTATCGGTTTTAACATCCTAAGTGATAACAGGTACTATGTAACAGAAACGGCGGTGATTGGGAGTATAGAAAGCGTTATTGAGTAGGAGCAAGGGCGAAAATAGGTAAGTGTGAGGGGCTTCTAATGGGATTGGTTCACTTTAGCCTTATAGGTGTATGGTGTAGGGATGATCTGTTAATACCGGGAGGCACAGCATTGTATTCTATGCCGTGCCTTGAATCTATTTACTAAGATAATCTTAGGTTAGGGTCTATGAGAGAGATAGTAATAGTACCGACCTGATTACCGTTGCGAATATCTTTTCCATAATTAAAATCAAAATATTTCATCTGATCTCCGGTTTCTACTACCTTTCCGTTAATCGCTGTGAAATTTTTACGTAGCAGTGTATTGAGGCCATAGGCATTAGCATCTTTTGGTGCAACATCAATGACGACTTTTCCTGTATTCTCTTTTCCTTCAGCCATGAAATTGAATACACCTTTAGGGTAGTTTTCTCTGTGAATATCTAATGGAAAGTGGATGCCATCTATAGAGTTGAGATTTAATAAAGTCGCTCCGGCTTTTAGGGTGAAGTTTGTGTCGAATAAAGGGCAACCTTTTTCATCTAAATCAGTTCTTATGTTTAATACTTGAGAGCTTATTAACATCTTTGCATTATCTTGTAAGATAATACTGCCACCATCTATATGAACATGATGGCTTTTAAGCATAGCTTTAGAGAATTCAGTGATAGAGAAATCACAATTTAGTGAAATATTACTTTCTAGCACTTCATTATTTTCTTGTGTTTTTTCTACAGGCTCTACAGTAAGACGGCTTATTCCTGACATAACCACTGTTGATTCTCTTAATTTTGTATTTATGTGGTTGCTAATTCTTACAATACCAGCATTTTCTATTTTGAAGGTACTTGAGTTTTGTAGTTCAATTCTATGTCCATATCCGCCTAAAATTTCACTATTAAGATAAAAGTTAACAGATTTTTCTTTTTTTCCAGATATTATGAGATTTCCAGATATTATGGGCTTTCCAGATATTATAAGATTTCCTGATAATATTTTTATTGTTTTTGATAAAATTTTATTGTCTGGATTATCTTGGGCAGTCTGTAGTGGCCTAAGAATAGGCCACCTAATATTATAGTCGCTAGGGCGAGCATTTTTATCAAAAGACAGTATTAATGTATTTTCTCCAGCATCCATTGTGAAGGTGGTGCCAATTTCTTTATTAAATGAGTATATTGGAGGAATCCTGCTGCTACCATACTCTTCAGTGTATGTTTGATCTCGATCCGGATACCAAATAAAATAGTTTTCAGAGTTTTCGTTCATTTTTAGCCCTTAGTATTAATTTTTCATAATTAAAATTTGTTTAACATAAATATAGTTCAAAATAAGTAGATTTCAAGATACTTTCAATTTATTTTATTGTGATTTTGTTACTGTTGAATGGAACCTGATATCAGTGCTTTTCGCTGTTTTTGGCAAAGAATTTTCAATGGTTTATTTATATAATGAATAATATTATGGGGTAATGGTTTATTTCTAAAATCTAATTCGCTGATTAAGCCAACTTGTTTTCTTATATGTGACTAAAATCTCAAAAGAGAAAATTTCTAATTTCCATGTGCTTTATTATCGATTGCCAAATGACGTGATTCTCTGATGGGGATCTTATTGAGGGAACATATACTGAATATTATAATGCATTGTAACTACTGCAATAATCACAGAATTAATTGCAAATACACCTAAGTGTGATGATTTTTAGGATAGTTAATTTTATTATGAAATAATAATAAGTATGAGCATAATATTATTCTGTTTTATATTGCTTGTCGGCATTCAGAGAGAAATAATTAACTGATTTTACCTTTTGATGTAATGATTTTGTGGTTTTAAATGTTTCAATGTGGAAATGGATAAGATGTCATGAAATTATTTTAAAATTTAGTGGACAGGAGTGGAAATTTAGCTATATTTAATTAACAACGTAACATGATAAATAAAAATAATAATGCCTTTGTGGAATAGAAGATAAAGTTTACTACCAACAATCAATTTTAAGCTCAAGGAGGTGATTAGAGATTAGTTCATCAATTTAATTAATTTTGAATTTATATTGTGTTTTTGAATGCAAAGATTAATGCTATTCAAAATCTTATCATGATTTTTTTAATTTAATAATATAGGTGGATGAAATGAAAGAAAAAAATATTGAAGATATAGAAGAGTTACAATCTCTCGTTGATAATCAAGTACCTTCATATCTTAGTATAATCGGTAATTATGTAGGTGAACTTAATGAGATGTATTTAACTCACCCAACTGGATCTCAGTCATTGCTACCACATACTATTGAAGCAAACGGTGTATGGCATTGTTCATATTTATCAGTTCCGCGGATAGGTCCTAATACTAATCCTAATGTTAATAGTCCACTTCTTTTTCAGGTTTCAACATTTGCGGAACATGTTGGAAATATTTGGGTGTTCCAAGAAGCAAGGAGTATTAAAGGCGTAATGAAGTTTTATGTTGGTGAAAAATTCAATTATCTGGCGGCAAAAGAGATTAGAAATTTTAATCCACAGACAATGGCATCTAAATATTTAAAATTAGTTTGCGGAACACCAGGAAATCTGACTTCGCTTACTCCTGTATTGTACTAGAGAAAGATAGGTTGATTTTCAAACTGGATTTATTTTTTATAGATTAACTGTATTCTATGATGAATTATAAACTAGTCGTAAATTCAAATGATTTTTTTCCATATTATAAATGGAAATAGATGTGATTGATTGACTAGTTTAGCAGTTTTTAATTCTTAGTTTAAGGCTACGTTTTGAAACGTAGCCTTATTTTATATTAATCTAATATGGTGTGGTTTTTGTGAAATCAGAATGATGATACACAATTTCATAAATAAGTGTTTCTAATGAGATGATTCTCAATTCATGTTCCAGAAACGGAAAGAATTGGCTGGATTCTCTCAACAATTATCACATATAACAATATGGGTATTTTTAAGTGGTTATTTAATGAGATGATAATCTGATTTTGTTCAGTTTTATTATCTTATAGTATAAATATAACATGCTGACTTATAAATGAATTTTCATAATTATGATACACTTTCTCTTTTTATTCTCGGTTAGTCCTATAGGAAAATGAATTTAAAAATATTTTCACTTTTTCGAGCAACTGCCACATATAACTGGCAGCAATGATTTCGCGTCACTGTTTCATGCAGGGATTGCCACAGGCGTTCAATTTTATTCAGCTAGGGGGAGTAAACAGGTAAAAACAATAGGTTAAATTTAGGGTGACGGGCCAGCTAATCACTGACTCACCGGCTTTTGTGAATACTATAATTATCCAAAATCAATGTGAGGGTTTCAGCATGACAATATTGGTGATCAAGTTCTTCTAATGCATTGATAAATAATCGAGAATTTTTATTTAACCCACCAACATAAGTGATTTTCCCTGTTTGGATATTCAGGCAACCCGCAAGGTAATGTTTTTGGTTTTTTCCGGGTGTCACTATACGTTTCTGCTGCCTTTTTTTAAATACCCGTTAGCGCCGATTTTTGGATTTAGCTCGATATCGACTTCATCTTCATAAAAAACAGGATGTTTTTCCGAGCACGTTGACAATGCCTCGGTAATTTTCGCCATTTTTTCATGGTATTCAGGATCGGGTAATTTAAGCGTTGGGGCTGCTCTTCACCAAACGATACCCATTTTATGTAAGTAATGATAGAAGGTGCTGATGGATAATTTTATATTTAATAATGCATTGATTTTAATTATAAAAAATTCAAGGCTCCAATGATAACGCAAGCAACCAAATTGTTGGGGAAAATGTTGCAATAAAAAAGACAGCAAAGGATAAAGTGGGATTAAATTCCAGACCATGGGTCTGCCCGCCAGAAGGTTTTTTAACCCTTCCAGACCATATAAAGTAAACCAATTTATCCAGCGATTGACGTAAGAACGACTGGCACAAAGGGTTCTGGCGACTTGTGAAACAGCCTCACCGTGATGTAGCATCAACATGGCCATGAGTCGGCGAGCATAATTTTTATCTCAGGTGCTCTGGATAATTTTTTTCATCTGGCGTCGTTCATTGCGGGGTATCAGTGCTATGATAGGCATAACTCAGTCCGTTTAGTGGTTTGGGATTTTTTGCAATTGATCAGATCGCAAAAACTGGACTGAGTTCCCTCCAAGTGATCTACTATTTTGAAAAGTTATTTATTGATACGGAGTGGTACGTTACCTTATTCGATATCGTACCATAAGAGTAAAATTAATTTTGGTCTATTGAACATTTATTTCTAATATGATTAATATTAATTTTTAAGTGATATTGTTACAGTGCCAATTTCATGACCATTGGTAATTTCATTTCCATAACTGATGTTAAAGGATTCTTTATCTGCTACTTGACCATTGAGATGTATGAGTTTCTTCTCAAATATCTTTTTTGTGAAAAAATAAGGGTCTTCCTTTGGTCCCGGTTTTTCGAAATTAATAGTAATTTTTCCTTCATTCTTGCCTTCTGTATTAATGAAATTAAATAGACCTTCTGGATATCCTCTGTTGTCAGGTATGTTGTCAGGTATGTTGTTAAAATAGAGTGGGAAATGGATGCCGTCAAAAGATTTCAATTTTAGTGAGGGAGAGCCTGCTGTAAGTTTGAACCATGTTTTGTCTTTTTCTATGTCATTTTTCTGCATTATACCGTTGTTAATCAAGGTTACTGTCGATTTGTCTTGTATACTTATATTACAGTAATTAAAGTTTCCATCTCCAAGATAGAGATTACTGCTTTCAAAAGTGAGCTTAGATGATTCACTTAGAGAAATTTCACTAGCTAGAAATATAAAGGCGGGAACATCGTCTTCTATTTTTTCTTTTTGTCTTATTTCAAATTGACTGTTTCCTGACATTATGAGTTTTGGCGGTTTATCGGAAACAACATAATCTATAAACATAAATACAGTTCCTGGATTTTTGATGCTTAAGATACCTGATTTTTCAAGGTTAAATTTAGCACTTTCAGCACAACCTAAATAAGCCACGGTGTTATTTCTATTTTCCGATAGATAGACTACTTCTAATGTTCCTGCGGATACATTTATATCTAATCCTTTCCTGCTGTCAGTCATTGTTCCATCATCATTGCGAGTAAATTCTGGCCAATAGATAGGTATATTATCAGAATCATTTTGTAGTGTTAATGTTTCACTTTCAGCGTTCATTGTGAAATTAGCGCCACCTAACTTATCGAACGAATCGGATTGAGTAGATGAAAGAGTGATAGATCCAGTCCCATAATCTTTGGTATATACCTGAGAATTCTTTGGATCCCATTCAAAGTCTGTGCTCATTTTTAACCCCTCATAAAGGATGAATATTTTTTTCATAATTAAACATAGTTAAAATAAATATAGTTCAAAATGGGTGAGTTTCAAGGTGTTGAATGAATTAGTTGTATATTTTTTCAATTTTCTTTCTGGAAATAAATTCAACTACAGTGCATAGATCAATTCCATTTACCGTCAATAAGATTACCTGAAAATATATTTTATTGGGCAGATTCGACTAATAAGTGCAATTTTTCAGAAGGGCGGTCAGTTGCTATAGTAGGCATCTTTCTCGCCAAAGGAAAATGCACTATGGCCTATACACAACTGACCGAAACAGAAAGATACCAGATT